>WFZU01000243.1 GCA_015489405.1 Bacteroidales bacterium | reverse complement strand
GTTTTACAGGGTCTTCCACATAAAGTGAGAGAAGATTATCTTCCCTTCTTTTCCAAATGCTTTTTGTATTTGTTTCTGAACTTATCAACACGCCCTGCGGTGTCAACAAATTTCATCTTACCGGTAAAGAAAGGGTGGGAGGTATTTGAAATTTCCACTTTTACCAGGGGGTATTCTTTCCCGTCTTCCCAAACAATACTTTCCTTACTCTTTGCAGTTGATCTTGTCAAGAACGCAAAATCGTTGGACACGTCTTTAAAAACGACGAACCTATAATCTGTTGGATGAATGTCTTTTCTCATTACCGTAATTTTTTAGGGCGCAAAATTACATTGAAAAATAATATATGCAAACTTTTTTTTATTTTTATTTTGTCGCTCCGTTTTTACGATGAATGAGCGTCCCCAAATGATTAAAAATACTTTTTTAATACTCTTTTAAGATTCTCTTTGTCAACCGGTTTTGAAATAAAATCTGTGAAGCCGGAAGCCAAAGTCCTTTCCCTGTCTTCGGCGGTAGAGTATGCGGTAAGTGCGATTATGGGAATATCCGGATTGAAAGACCGTATCCGGCGTACTGCTTCATATCCATCTATCCCGGGCATTTTAATATCCATAAAAGCCATTTTGATGTTGGTATTTTCTTTCATGAGACGAACTGCGTCCAAACCGTTTTTGGCATGAATTATTTTTACACCGGGCAATATTTTTGCGATTAAGATATTGAAAAACAGATAATTGACCTCTTCGTCTTCGGCTAATAATATCTTGTCTCCCGAAGTGTCTTTCTTCGCTTGTTCATTTTCTGCGGGCATATCACTTGTGGCATAAACGGGGATGTAAGGAATAGTGAGCGTAAAAGTAGAACCTTTTCCTTTCCCGGATTCCACACTGATTTTTCCTCCGAGGAGGGAAGCATTTTCCTGTGCTATGGAAAGTCCCAGCCCCAGACCGCCTACGGCAGACGAGACCACCTTGTCTTCTTGTGCAAATCGATTAAAAATAGATTTTTGTTTGCTTTTGTGAATTCCTATACCGGTATCCTTGACATAAATATTCAGGTTTTCGTCAATCGTGAAACCTATTTCTACATATCCCTTGTGGGTAAATTTAATGGCATTCTCAATCAGATTGTGAATAATTTTGATTATCTTGGACGGGTCTGAATATACGGTACTTTCCCGGTCGGTATAGGAGCTGTTGAAATAGATAGAGATGTTTTTATCCTTGGCTTTCAGCTCAAAGACAGAGAAGGCTTCTAACAGAAGATTGTTAATGCAAACCGCTTCTCTCTTGGTCTTAACGCGTTTGGTTTCAAGATAGGAAATTTCCAAAATATCATCGATAATTCGCAGAAGTTGTTTGCTGCTGTTTTGAATGATGTTGATATACAACTTTTGCTTTTCGGGAGGGAGCTTAGGATTATCCTTCAAGAGGGAGGAAAAGCCGATAATCCCATTCATCGGAGTCCTGATCTCGTGGGACATATTATTCAGAAAACGGGTTTTCAAAAGATTGCTCTCTTCGGCAGCCTCCTTAGCGATGAGCAATTCTTCCTGGATACGGTGAAATTCAGTAATATCCCTTCCGAGAATGGCTATTCCCTTGGGGCTGTTGTCCGGATGATACAATGGGATCTTATATACATCAAAGGTGCGTTTTTCCCCTTCTATCGTATCCAATTCGTCCATCTCGTGAAATATCTCCCGTTTTTTCCATATCTCTTTATCCTTTTCCATCCATTCAAAAAACAAATGCCGGTACGGAACCGGAGCAAAATGAGAAATCTCTGCATCGGTCTTTCCCAGGTAATCAACGTCATCCAAGTGGAACAATTTAAGCACTGCATCATTTGCCAATATCCATCTTCCTTTGCCGTCTTTGAAACAGATCACATCCGGAACAGCGTTGATGTATGCTTGCAGTATCCCTTCACTATACTCGGCTTTTTCTTTTACGAAAGTGAGAGCTTTTTCAACTTTTTTCCGCTTACTAATGTCACGAATGGCGGAGACTCTAACCTTTCTGTTGTGAAACGTAATGCTTCCCGCAACAATTTCAGCAGGAATAAGATGCCCGTCTTTGTGAATGATTTCTATTTCATAAGGGGAGGGATCGTCTTCTTTCATCTTTGCCAAGGCAGTAGCATGGTAGTCGGGATGAATAGCAAAAAAGAAATCTTTGTGTGCTCTTATATCTTCTTCGGTATATCCGGTAATACGGGTAACCGCCGTATTCATATCCAAAATTCTACCATTGTAGTGGATAATAATTCCTTCAAAAGAAATATTCGATAAAAGCTTAAATCGCTCTTCACTCTTTTGCAGCTCTTCCCGGATTTTCTGAACATCTCTAAGGCTCCGAATCACGGCGTATAAGAATGGTGAATCATCATTATAAAAGAAGTGTAAACTTACTTCTGCGGGAAAATGTGTTCCGTTTTTATGAGTATGAATCCACTTAAATCGTTGTTTTTCGCCCCGCATTCCCCTGCTGAAATATTCTTCTGCTAATTCTTCGGAGGATACTCCTTCTCCTTGAAACTCCGGAGAAAGGTCCGCCGGGGTTTTCCCTATAATCTCTTCTTTTTCAAAACCAAACAGGGTACAGACCATCCGGTTACAATCCACCACTTTTTTGGTCTCATCCATAATGACGATGGCATCATTGGAGGTCTCCAATAATTGCCGGAATTTTTCTTCCTTTTCTTTCAGCTTTCTTTGCACACAGATCATTTCGGAAATATCTTCCATAATCGCAAGATAATGAGATATTTCGCTCCGGTCTGACCAAATGGGAGAAATCGTAGCCCTTACCCAATAGGCCTCTCCATTTTTTTTGATATTTTCAAATTCTCCATGCCAGGTTTTTCCTCCGGAAATACTTTCCCACAATTCACGGTAAAATTCTTCATCTTGTTTTCCTGATTTGAGAAATCTTGGATTTCGTCCAATGACCTCCTCTTTGGAGTATCCGGACAAACGGGAGAAACTTTCATTTGCGTATTCGATATTCCCATCGGTATCGGTAATGAGAACGATGTTAGCACTCTGCTTAATGGCTGTCCGGAGTATTGACAATTCACCCGTAACTTCCCTTTGCTTCGTAATGTCTTCCGATAGTATCATATAGGCATCCACGCTGCCCGTTTCAGAAAATAGAGCGGAAATTCTTACTTTAAGTATCAACTGCTGCTCAGGCAAATACAGTTTGAAAATGCCCTCATACTTGCCGTTTTTATGTACTTCTTCTTTAATCTTATCCGGAGTAGCCTCTTTGTCTTCAGGCTCGAAAGGTATATCTAAAATAGAACTTCCCAGAATGGGATAATTACTGGATTCAAAAATCGATTCCGTCTTTTTATTAACATAAACGAATTGCAGATCTTTGTTTAATATGTTGACGTTAAATTCATCAAAAGTATTTGCAATAACTTCAAAGCGAAGTTTTTGTTGCCTTAATTCTCTACGACTTTCTTCTAATTCCTCTTGAAGCCTACGGTTTTCCTCAATTATCCGTGTATTATTTTCCCTCTCTCTCATTTAATAGGATATTATCGCTGCAAAGGTATGAAAATTATTGAAAATGAAAATATTTATTCCTGTCTCTAATATTTTTGCCTACTTTTGCCTGAAGAATATGGATAGGAAGGAAACGGAAAAGATACTTGGAAAGGCTCGTATTGCTATTGCCGGAGCCGGCGGATTAGGTTCTAATTGTGCGGTATCTCTGGCACGGGCGGGAGTGGGATTTATCAGGATCGTGGATTATGACCGGGTCAGCCGGGAAAACCTCAACCGTCAGTATTATTTTCTTGATCAATGTGGAAAAAGTAAGGTTAAAGCATTGAAAGAAAATATCTTAAAGATTAATCCGGAAATACATATTGAAGCGATAGACCAAAAAATAGACGCTTCAAATATCAACTCTCTTTTTGACGGAGTGGATATTGTTGTGGAAGCATTGGACGCCGCCGCCGAAAAACAGATGTTGATAGAAGGTGTATTGCAGACGTTTCCTGACAAGCCTTTGGTGTGCGGAATTGGTCTTGCCGGCCGGGGCAACTTCGAAGCCTTGAAAATAGAAAGACACGGAAGCCTTTTTATTTGCGGAGACTTACAAACGGAAGTCGGCGAAAATCTATTCCCTATGGCTCCCCGTGTTGCTATCGTGGCAAATATGCAAGCAAATCTCGTAATAGATATTTTGCTTGAAACAATTAAAAACGATTAATAATTCGCAAAAATGAGAATCATACTCAATAATGAAAAAATAAACCTTGCGGGAGAGCAAATAAGATTGGATGATTTACTTAAAATCCATGCGCCGTCTTCTATGTTTATCAGCAAGGTGAACGGAAAAATAGTCAGCAAAGGAAATCGCAAACAAGTATGGTTGAGAGACGGGGATGAAATCGTGCTTATTCCGGTGCTTACCGGAGGATAAACGGAGGAAAAGGATATGAATATTACGTTGTTAGTCATTGCAAAGACCCAAGATGAACGAATCAAGACCTTGTGCCGGGAATACAGTGAGCGTATCGGACATTACGTAAATTTTTCGATTGAGGTACTGAGCCTTCCCAAAAAAAAGAAATTTGCTAATCGTGAGCAGCAACGGGAAGCGGAAGGGAAATTGATTTTGTCATTCGTTCATAAATCCGATACTTTGATACTGTTGGATGAATTAGGCAAAGAGTTCTCTTCCCCTGAATTTTCCCGTTGGATAGAAAAACAGCAAAACCAATCCGTAAAGCATTTGGTATTTGTCATCGGTGGTCCTTATGGAGTCAGCAAGAGCGTGAGACAGAGTGCCCGGCAGACCCTTGCCCTCTCAAAGATGACATTCTCCCATCAAATGGTACGTCTTATTTTTGTCGAACAACTTTACCGCGCATACACCATTATCCGGGGGGAATCATATCATCACTAAACCCGCAGGCAGTCGCGGCTACCCGCAGTCCTTCCACGTATGTTGCCAATAAAAGCCGGCAGGCTTATTTTTTTTCTTTCTCAGGAGGTGGGGTCGAGGATGCATCCTCTTTTTTCTCCTGATCCATAGCTTTCAGATTGTTTTTTGCCAGCACAAAATCAGGAAATAATTCCACCGCTTTTTGAAAAGCCTTTTTGGGTGTTTCCGTATTTGTTTTGTCCAGGTCATAGGCTATCAATCCATGCAAATTGTATATGGCAGCCATCAAGGGCACTTTCTGTACTTGATTTTTATCCAAAGCAATATTTACGAAATCATTTTCTCCGGCTTTGAGCGATTCGGCTTGCTTGATACTGGCGGCGGCTTCTGCCAATCGCTTGATAGAATATTGCAAGAGTGCGAGCTCGTAATAATGGTTAATATTATTTGTCTTGGCGACCAGTTTTTGATAAGCATCAATAGCTTCTATCGTGCTTCCCAGTTTGGATAATGAGACCGCTTGCAATTCCAAGATATTTGTTTTTTCGGGGTTCTTTTCCAAAAGTTCCTTGCTAACCAAGGCACAAGAGGCAAATCTACCCGTGCTGAAATACAAGTATGCCAAGCTGTCAATATAGGTTGACTCAGGGCCGTCCTTTTCTATTACATCATATAGTTTTGTTATAGCTGTCTGATAATCAGCATATTGTAATGCTTTTTTGACTTCGGCTACATCTGTGGAAATGTCGGTAGTATTTGCTTTTTTTGACTTTTTTCTCTTTTCTGCAAAGGAGGAAAAAGCAATTAAAAGCGCCAGACTCAGGAATAATATTTTTTTCATAATCGATAAATTTTTAATTTTTTGCAAAGATAGGGTTTCACATTACAATGAATGTAAAAGACACAAAGTTTTAACGTTTTTTAGAATTTTGTTTTTTCCAAGAATCCCTGAGGGCAACCGTTCTGTTAAAAACGAGTTGTTCTTTCGTACTATCCTTGTCCACACAAAAATACCCCAAACGCATAAATTGGAATGTATCGCCGGGCGAGGCAGTCTTCACTCCGGGCTCTACTTTTGCCCGGATGATTTTCAATGAGTCCGGGTTGAGATAATCCAAAAACGTTTCACCCTCTTCCACATTATCCGGTTCTTCTACCGTAAAAAGGCGGTCGTAGAGCCGCACTTCACAGTCCAAGGCATGAGGGACGGATACCCAATGAATGGTCCCTTTGACTTTTCGTGTATTTCCGCTACCGCTTTTAGTGCTTGGATCGTAGGTAGCGTAGATAGTCCTAATATTTCCGTTTTCATCTTTCTCGACATCCGTACATTTTACGAAATATGCGCCTTTGAGCCGGACTTCCTTCCCGGGCGACAGCCGGAAATATTTTTTTGGCGGGTCTTCCATAAAATCGTTGCGTTCGATATAAAGTTCACGGCTGAAAGGAACAATGCGTTTTCCCATTTCCGGTTTCTCAGGGTTCATCTCTATTTCGAGGTCTTCTGTTTTCCCTTCGGGATAATTGGTGATGATGAGCTTGACCGGGTCCAATACGCCGAAAATACGGGCGGCATTTTTGTTCAGGTCTTCCCGGATACTGTGTTCCAAAAGGCTTACCTCAATGATATTATCCCGCTTGGCAATCCCCACACGGTCGGCAAAATTGCGAATGGAAGCCGGCGTATATCCGCGTCGTCTCAGTCCGGAGATGGTCGGCATACGCGGGTCATCCCATCCTTGTACATGACCTTCTTTGACCAACTGCTGCAATTTCCGTTTACTCATAACGGTATAACTGATATTTAAGCGGGCAAACTCAACTTGTCGCGGGACTTCTTCCTTGTCCGTTATTTGAGAGATAAACCACTCGTAGAGAGGACGATGAATCTCAAATTCCAGTGTGCAAAGGGAATGTGTAATCCCTTCTAAAAAGTCAGACTCTCCATGCGCCCAGTCATACATCGGATAGATTTTCCATTTATCGTCTGTCCGGTGGTGATGCACATGCATAATACGATACATCACCGGATCGCGCATATGCATATTGGGAGAACTCATATCTATCTTTGCCCGTAAGACGCATTCGCCATCGGCAAATTCACCTTTGCGCATAGCTTCAAAAAGACGCAAATTTTCTTCCACGGGACGATTGCGGTAGGGACTCTCTATACCCGGACGGCTCGGAACGCCCCGCTGCCGGCTGATTTCTTCAGCCGTTTGCTCATCTACATAAGCTTTTCCCGCTTTGATAAGCGCAAGTGCCCATTCGTACAACTGTTCGAAATAGTCCGAAGCATAATATTCCCGGTCTTCCCAATCAAAGCCCAGCCAGCGGACATCTTCTTTGATAGAATCAATATATTCTTGTTCTTCCTTTGCCGGATTGGTGTCGTCGAAACGCAGATTGCACAATCCCTGATATTTTTCGGCAAGTCCGAAATTCAGGCATATAGACTTAGCATGACCGATGTGTAAATAACCGTTCGGCTCCGGTGGAAAACGTGTGTGAATCTTTTTTCCCGGATGTGTTGCCAAATATTCTTCAATTATTTCTTCAATGAAATTCAGCGATTTACGCTCTTCATTATTGATATTATCCTTATTCACTTTGTATCTATTTTAATTTGCGGCAAAAGTAGAAAAAAAGACGAATGAAAAAAGAATTATAAGTGTTTGTCCATAAAGTTATGTGTATGAGCATAACTTTACGGACATTACAGATAGCCCCTGTCCGGTGGCTGTAAGAAAATGATAGATTTATTGTTAAACACTATGGGTTCGGACATCAAGACAACTTGCTACTCGGTCAGGGAAACTTCTTCGACTTGCAATATACGTTTGCTGCTTTCATCAAAGACGAAAGCAACGACATGGCAATTTTCCACCACCCATTCTCCGGGAATTGTCATGGACAGTTCTTTTGTAAATTCCGTTTCCGCTTCGGTTTCGCCTTCCGCTAAAACATCGCCCCAAGTGCCATTCATAGAGCCCCGAAGGACATGCATATGATGATAATCTTCGATGGTGGGGGTGGGTCCCACATTTTCATCATTGTTTTTTTGCGGAGCGACAATGTCGTTTTCGGTAATAAAAGCGCAATAACGAAGGTTGCCGCTGTGAGCAGTCATAGCTTTCATCTTCAAGCTCAACTCAAACACCCGTGTATCACTATGATAATTGGGAGTGAGCGATATTGAAAATTCCACGGGAAGCGCCATTTCTTCGGCAATTTTCGCTGCCCAAGTAGAGGAGAGGCTTGCCGCATCTTCGTTGCGGTCAACTAATCCCATGGGATTGAACGGGTCATTGTAGGCGGCAAAAATTTCATCGCCGACTTCATTGGTGAAGTCTTCCGGCAGTTCTCCGCTCGGTTCGGCTTGATATCCGGCATGGATACTGACAATGCTCAATCTACCGTCATATTCTTCTGCCAGGGAGGCTGCTAACTCATGTGCTGCCGGGCAATTGACACAAGCGTGTCCGGTAAAGTCTTCGAGCAATACTTTTTTGACTACTTGAATGGTTCCGGTATCCGTTCCCCCGCCGGATTGTTCTTTCGTATAAGGAGCGTCAATTTTGTCGCAGCCAATGAAAAAAGAAAAAACAAGAAGAATGCTAAAAAGGGAAATGATTTTTTGTGCTGTATTGTTCATAATCCTGTCAATGATAAGGGTTTATAACTAAAAACTACTCATTATCGTTATCGTCAGTCCGCTGGTTTGCGGCACCGCACGGCAAATACCACCTACACAAGTGATGCCTTCCCGTTGCAGTCCGTAGGAGACTTGAAATTTGGTAGAATGCCGGGTGTACCCGAATGCACCGGCATAAAAATGTTTTTGGTTCGGGATGTTCCATTCGTCTTTCAACATGAAAAACCATTTAGGCGCAATCGTATATTCAAAGAGTGCGGAAAACCAGTCTCCTTTGTCTTGTTGCATTTGCAAATATTGAAACTCGCCGCGGATAGCCTTTTTACGTTGAATTTTATAGGTAATATCAGCGGTAAAAATTTGCGCATAATACACATTCTCATCCAACTCCAAACCCTCTCGCACAACATCATTATTATACACTAAATTGGTATAAGCCAAGATAGAAGACCATTTTTTGTTCCATTTTTTATGCATTTCAACATTGAAATCTTCAAAATACAAGAGGTCTCCGGGGACAAAGAAACGGGATTGGTAGCCCAAGGTGCCGGGCTCCCCGATAGGGATAGTGTCATTGACCGGCTCCTTGTCAATGGATGTAATGTGGGCATAATTGACTTCAAAATTGGTGCCGTATTTTCCGCCGAGCAGCGTCTTTTTCGGTATGGTGAAAATCAATTTCCCGCTAAGGGTAAATTCTCCGTTCAACTGACTTGCGTACGGATACATCGCTTCCAGACTGTATGAGTGGGTTTTCGTCAAAGGTGGTTGAAATCCGATGTCCAAGCCGTTGCCGAGATAATCCCGGTCCGATTTAAAACTCATATTATCCAGATATTTAGCGGAAAAGGTGAGCCCCAAACCTTTTTGTGAATAGGAAGCACTGAGAAATCCGGCTTTTCCGTCCTTGAAAATATTTTTGTTGAACGCAGAAGGGTCATTGATTTTGTATGCATATTCGCCTTGGAAATTAAAGCGGCTGTTGTTGATAGCGAAACGTCCGGCAAAAGCCCCCACATTTTGGGGCTGTTTGTAGGGCGAATAAGGATCTGCCTTTTGGTAGCGGCTGACCATACTTCCACCCAGAAAGATGTTTGTGGAAGATTGTCGTAATCCGGGCATAATATCGTTGAGATAAAAATCTCCATCCACTCCTTTTATAATGCCTCTATTGCCGTTTTTGTAGGGTTCCCAAAATTTACGTTGTACTCCGTAGATGCCTTTGAGCGTAAGCCCTTTGAGAGGGGTCGTTTTGATACGTAAGCCATCCATGGAATTGTCATATCCTAATGACCATTCTTCAAATGTTCTGAATATCAGCCCATTGCCGAATTGTTCGTAGAAGTTTCCGACGGTAATCTCAAATTTGTCCCGGTGATAAGTGAGGTAACGGTTGGCAATTCCTTTTCCTTCCAAGCCGGCTTCGTATCCTGCCATTTGCGGGAGGAAGGCTTCATAACGTATGCCCGCTGTGAAGTTTTTGTTGGTATATATAACATTGCCGAAAGCATTCATGGCAAATTTCTTTCCGTTGATATCAGCGGCGGAGATCCCCAGTTGTTCGTTCGGTTCATAGGTTTGAATGTCTGCCTGGTAACTGCCTCTTACGTTCCCACCGCTCAATATGCCTTGGGCAAATCCGGACAATCCCACTACACTTATGACCAAAAACAGTAATATTCTCTTCATGAAGTTGCTATTTTTCTTTTACACATTATTCTGATATTCTTTCCGCTTGTCTGTGTCGTCCCGAAAAGGTTTAAACGGAACTTCCGGTACAATACACATGCTTTTTGCAAATCTCTTTGGCACGGCAATCATTATTGCAGGCTATTGATACAGGCAAAAAAGCAGTGGAAGCCTCCGGATATGCGAAGTATTCGAAATTTGATTTATTCCGTAATTTTTTCGCCGTTTTTTACTTTGCGGATAACGTCAATGAGGTCCAGTTCGGAACCTTCGGTAAATGAGGTATGTTCCCAGACAATCTCTCCTTTTCCGTTGACTACAAAGGTATGGGGAATAGGTCCCACATTCATGGCTCTTTTGAAATCGCCGTTCGGGTCCAACAGAATTTCAAAATCCCAACCTTTTCCGTTTGCCGTAGGCATAACACGGGCGGAAGAACGGGCATCATCTATGGAGACGGCATATAATTTTACGCCGGTCTCTTCGACCCAGTCGTCATATACTTCGGAAATTGTGGTTAATTCTTTCATACAGGGGTGGCACCACAATGCCCAGAAACTGATGACAATAGGATTTCCGTCATTGTTCAATTCCGCCATATTAATGGTTTTTCCGCTGGGAGTTTTTACTTCGATATTGGGGAGTTTCCCCAATGTTTTGTTTTGACCAAAGGCAAATACACTAATGCCGATAAAAAGCAAGGTTAAGATTTTCTCTTTCATACTACTCATTTTTTATATTTGTTCACAAAATTACAAGTATTCTCCGTTTCAGGACAAAATTTTTTAACATAAGTTGTGCCAAGAACGATTTTTTCTAATTTTTTTACCTTTTGGAGGAAACCGGAGAGAATTAGATGTGTTTGTAAGTGTTTGCTACATAGTTGTTTGGTAGTTTCTTTGCATTCCGGAAGGGAGAAATGAATGAGAAAATAAATTTTTTTATTTGAAAGCGGTTTGTTTCAAAATTTTATTCAATTTTGTGCGTTCATTTAGAATATATGCTAACACTACATTTTATGCGTAGATTTTTATGGTTATTTATCTTTTTTGCTCTGGTCAAGATTTCGTATTCACAAGAATTTCTTCCCGACACACTCCGCTCTTGCAACGGGGATAGTGTGCTGCTGAAATCCGTGATCGAAGGGGTAACGATAGATACATGGGCTATGGGTAATGTTACGAATGTCATTGCGGAGGATACATCGCAGATATGGGCGGATACCTACGCATGGTATTATGCCTACGGAGAAGCGGATTTGATGACACCTCACTGGGACAGTACCCTGGTGATGATATTGGATGTGGGGATTGCTACGCCTGACACGACTATCGAATGTGGGGATACGATTACGGTTGCCGGCAATGCGGCAGGCTATTCTTATCTCTGGATGCCCGGAGATTTGACAGGACAGGAAGTAGCCATATTTCCGCGTGATACAACTGCTTATGTAGCTCAAATAATCAATACTTCCAATCCCGTTGAATATTGTTATGATACCCTACTGATAACTGTGGAACCCGTCATCGTTGTCGATACTTTGATACAAACGGAGAAAGCTTGTCCGGATGTCAAAGAGGCTGCCGTGGATATTGATCTCAGCGGAGGTTTCCCTCCCTATCATTATTCGTGGCAAGAGGGCTATCCCTATTTTCAGGATTCTTCGATATTGTTGAATGTTGCCGATGGAAACTACGTGGTTTCCATTACGGATAGTCTGGGCTGTCGCCTGAATTATCCCTTTGAGGTGAAGGCTTGGGAATTGCCGGAAATTGAGATTGAGACGGAGCCCGGAGACACTATTTACTTCACCAAGCCCTTTATTGACATCGCTTACACGAATCTTTCCGGTGATACTTCCTCCAATCCGCAGTATCAGATAAACAGCTTCTTTTGGGATTTGGGGGATGGCACTACTGAAGATCAGGAGGCTTTCTCTTACGAGTATAAAGTAGAAGACCCCCTGGCGGAAGAACCGCAAACGTTTAATCTGAAATTTTCTTATAACACTTTTTACGGTTGTCCGGGAAAGGATTCGACGACTATCATTCTAAAACCTGTCAAGATGTTGGTTGCGAATGTATTATCTCCAAATGGAGATGATAAAAATCAATTTTTCAAGGTGGAATTGGATGGAGCATCCGGACACGAGGAAGATATGTTTGTCAATGATTTTTATTTGCGCAGTGAGTTGTATGTAGTCAATCGCTGGGGCAATGTCGTATATGAAGACAAAGACTATAAAAACGACTGGGAAGGAAGCAATCTTTCCAACGGTACCTATTATTATATTTTGAAATGCTGGGGCAAAAATACGGAAAAGGGCAGACCGCACGTCTATCGCGGTGTTTTGCATATCTTCCGTTAGTGTTTGTCTATAAAGAGTCTACCTATAATGTCCAATAACTTCGTTACGCTCATACTCAAAACTTTATTTCGGCGGGCTCAATATGACACATTGACAAAAGTCAACTCCTTGATTTTTAGCATTTCGCAAGCCTTGTTCTTGAACATTCTAGCCTAGACTCCCGACTTTATGGACAGGCACTATAAAGTATTGGTACGTACAGTCAAGCGCCCGGGATAGCCGGTCCCTTTCCTGTTTCTGCTTGCGGCACTCACTTCCGGAGATTTTGCAGAAAACGGGCTAAATCCTCCGGTGTGTCAATGCCGGTCGTTTCGATGCTTGTCGGACGGAGATACATATCAATATCATTTTCGAGCCAGCGCAGTTGTTCTAAGGATTCGGATTGTTCCAAGGGGGAAGGAGGCAGGGATTTCAGACGGGTTAAAGTTTCATTCCTGTAACCGTAAATGCCTATGTGTTTATAATGTATTACCTTGTCTTTGTTTCTTGGGTAGGGGATAGGTGACCTGCTGAAATACAATGCTTTGCCTTGTTTTGAAAAAACACATTTGACGGTATTCGGGTTGACAATATCTGCTTCGTCTTCTATTCTTTTATAAAGGCTCGCAATCCGTACGTCAGGTTTATTAAAAGTATCCAGAAGCTCTTTTATTTGCGTAGCTTTAATTCCCGGTTCATCGCCTTGAATATTGACAATAACGTCAAAATAATGCCCCATGGCATTGAACTTTTCAACCATTTCGATGCAGCGTTCGGTTCCGGAACGGTGGCTGCTTGAAGTCATCATCACATTCCCTTCAAACTGCTCTACCGCATCATAAATTCTACCATCGTCCGTTGCCACGACAAGGTGATCGAATAAAGCGGAATCTCTCACTGCCTCATACACAAGCTGTATCATCGGTTTGCCCAGAATTTCAACCAATGGTTTCCCCGGAAAACGGCTGGAAGCGTAGCGAGCGGGAATGATGGCAAGTTTTTTCATAAAACAGGGGCGTTATTCCGTTACTTCAAGCGTAAAATCCCTTTGTGCGATAAAAGGTTTTTCGGCATTCTTCATTTTCCATTGGTATTCGATGTGGTACTGTGTTTCGCCTTTCCGGTCGGCTACGATTTGAAAGAAGGTTTCCGGCCCGGTAACGGGAATCTCCAACGCTTGGTCTTGTCCGGAATGTGAGAAAATGATTTTGTTTTCCGTACTTCCGGGAGGATAAGCCAGCAGGAGAGCAACCGTGAGCGTGTCGGAGAGTTTTATTTGTTTTTTATCTATTTGCATATCAATGATCTCCGAACCTTTTCGTTCTTTGATTTTTTTGTCTTTGGTATATTTTATGAAATAAAGCAATTTCCCTTTATCATCATAAAATTCATAAGTGATAGGCGCACCATCCTCATAAAAGAATTTCCACTCTCCGATTTTAACCCCGTTTTTCAGGTGTCCTGCGTAGGCTGCCGTTCCATTGGAATACAACTCTTGTTGCAATCCGTTGAGCATTCCCCGGTGGTAGGTCTCATAATAGACTTTGTCGTCCGCCAGATGGATTCTCAACCCCTCTCTTTTGTTGTTGACAAAATTGATGGAATCAATGAGTTCGCCTTTGTCATTGAATTTCAGATACACATAATTGGAATCGTTTTCCAATATCTTTTTTTCTTGCAAAATTCCGTCGGTATTGACCTTTACGAGTGTCCGGTGTCCGTTTTCCGGTTTTCCTTTTTCCCATCCGGGACGGGTACCGCAAGCCCAAAGCAGGGAAGAAAGCAGGGATATCAACAGCAAACGGTATACTTTTTTTCTCACTATCATAATGTAATGTTTATGTGAGGCAAAAGTAATAATTTTTTGTGCTTGATAGTATTTTTTATTTGGGGATATACAGACTCACTATTGTACCATAAGTTTTGCTCTTCCTGTAACTTTATCCCCGTCTTGGATAGTAATGAAATACATTCCCTTTTCCCAAGAACCGACATCAATGATAATTTCATTTTTTGAGAGTTTCACCGTTTGTTGATATTTTTTTCTTCCCATAAGGTCTGTTGCCGTAAGGACAAGATCTTTATATAAGTGTTTCTTGTTCAAATGAATGTGTGCTAATGAAGAAGCCGGATTTGGATACACGAGCGAATGCTGCAATTCAATTTCAGGAATACTCGCAGGTGTTTTATGGTATTTCATTATCAAGCTGTTGTAACCACAGATCAATCCGGTATAAGGGGGGAGGAATACCATTTCCTGCATTCCGTATGAAGCGGGAACGTTAATCCAAGTTTCACCCATATCGGGCGTAAAATACAGTACGGAACCACGAAGCAACCAGCCGTCATTTTCATCAAAGAAAGCAATTTTCAGAGGATATGGGTACGGGTTGAAAATCGCTTCCATTTCCCAAGTTTCTCCACCGTCATAGGTTTTGTATTCTTCTCCGTATTCGGTGAAGACGAATCCGTGATTTTCATCAAAGAAATAGAAACCCGTCAAATTGCCAAAAGCACCGGTGGCTTTTTCTTCCCAAGAAGCTCCGGAATTATCCGAGTAAAAAACAGAACCCAAAGAATTCAATGCCCATAATTTCCCGTTACCGAGCAGTCTGATATCTATAAAGTCTCCTTCGGTAGTTGGCGAAATATTTACCCAAATCTGACCGCTGCTCGTTGTTCGCAACAATAAACCGCTTTTCCCTCCGAGATAGCCTTTGTTTTCGCTTTCAAACCCAAAACAATAAAACTGAAAATTATTGCCGATATGAATCTCTTCCCAATTTTCGCCGCCATCCGTTGTTCTATTGATTTTTTCTGTTTTTTCTATGGCATATCCAACGTTAGGGCTTGGAAAACAAACATCCAAAATATCTCCGGATGCACCGATATTCACGGAACTCCAATTGTATCCCCCGTCGGAGGTTGTTACTAATTGCGTATCATTTTGCCGGCAAGCCCAGATATGTAGAGTGTCCGCAAAAGCAGCATTTGTCAGATTTCCTATCTGCATTCTCTTGGAGATTCTGTTCCAGACATATCCGCTATCCACCGTTTTGTATATGTCCGACTGGTAATTAACGGCATATCCGGTAGAGCCTTTGAAAGTAAAGTGATCGGCAGATAAATATGCTCCTTCTTCCCAGCTTATCCCGCCATCATGAGTGTGCATTACCTTATAGCTTCCGAGGGCTATTCCATTCATTTCATCAAAAAAATACACGTCTGAAAGCGAACTTCCAATATCTTGGGTAGTCCAAGTCTCACCCCCGTCAGTAGTACGGAACACTACGCCGTACACTCCTACCGCTACAATGGTATTTCCCGATAAAAAATAAGCCTTTTTCAATCTTTTATGGTTTGGAAATGTCTTTTTGTTCCAATTTTGTCCACCGTCTTGAGTAGTGAGTATGACCGCCGTATCATTCCCCACGATGTATCCGCCTACGGCAATCCCATGATTTTCATCATAAAATTCAATGTCTTCCAGATATGTAGCTTCTGTATAATATCCGCTATGCACCGTTAGCCATGTGGCTCCTCCATTGACTGTTTTGAAGATTCTGTCGTAACTTCCGCATGCCCAACCGGTTTCGGCATTAATGAAAAAGATGGACGCCGTAGAAAGATATTGCCCCGGCAAATATTGAGTCTCCCAGGTAGCGCCTCCGTCCGGGGTGTGGAATATTTTCTTTGCACCGGTGCATACCCAGCCTTCGTTTTCATCAACGAAAATAATGTCTCTGAAATTATCGCCGGTATTTTCTTTCTGAAATTCCCAGCCTTCGCCGCCATTCACGGTTTTTATCAGATTGCCGCCGGAGCCAATGATCCAGCCGGTATCCGGTGAACCGAAAGATACACCGGTCAAGTTGTCCACCAACGGATAGGGATTGATGAGTTCCCATTGCCCTTGTCCAAATCCTAAAATTCCCACTAATAATAAGGAGAGTAAATTTAACGTTCTCATAGTTATTCAGTTATTAAAACGCAAAGATAAGAATATTTTTTTAATGAAATGAAAAAAAGAAAAAATAGCGAATTGTATATTTTTTTTCTTATCTTTGCATTTTCGCGAGAGTTAAAGTCTTGATAAGTCCGCCGGAATTTTGGGAAGGGAGTCCGGTGGAGAACGGAGGTTTGATGATGACAGGGGGCAGGTTTGTAGAAACGTTTTTTTTCACTATAAAATTTTGTGGTATGATAAAAATAATAGAATGTCCAAGAGATGCTATGCAAGGGATTACCCGCTTTATTCCTACGAAGCAGAAAGCCGAATATATCAATGCTTTGTTGAAGGTAGGATTTGACACTATAGATTTTGGTAGTTTTGTTTCGCCGAGAGCTATTCCTCAGATGAAAGATACCGGAGAAGTATTGAAGTTGATAGATATGCACAATACCAAATCCAAGCTGCTTGCCATCGTAGCAAATACTATTGGCGGACAATTAGCCTCTCATTATGATGAAATAACGTATTTGGGTTTCCCTTTCTCGATTTCTCCTACCTTTTTGCGAAAAAATATCAACTCGACCATAGCCCGTTCCATTGTTACGGTCAACCGTTTACTGGATATTTGTGAGCGTCATCATAAAATCTTGGTCGTATATATTTCTATGGCTTTCGGCAATCCCTACGGGGACAAATGGAGTACGGAGATGGTACTCGAGTGGGTTGATATTTTGGTGAAATTAGGGGTGAAAATAATAGCTCTTTCCGATACTACCGGAGATTCTGTTCCGGATACGATATTTTCTTGCTTTTCGGAGACGATACCCCGTTATCCTTCGGTAGAGTTCGGTCTTCATCTGCACACGACTCCCGCTACTTGGAAAGAAAAAGTGGAGGCTGCATTCAATGCCGGATGCCGGCGTTTTGATACGGTACTGAACGGGATGGGCGGTTGTCCGATGTCGGGAAAGGAAATGGTCGCCAATCTCAAAACATCCGATTTATTCCAATTTTTGGAAGAGAAAAAATGTACATGTGATATCGATATAAAAGCTTTCCAAGCGGCATACAGAAAGGCGTTGGTTACATTTCCCAACCAATTTACGGAATTTCGTATGCCGGCAAAGCCTTCCTGAAATCACTTGACGGCAGCCCAAGCCGGAAAGACGGAGAGGTCAATGTGAAAAACTTCCGTAGCCCAGAAGTAGGTGAAGAGGGTAATCACGATAGCTCCCACAATGTTGAGCAGAAGTCCGGCTCTTGCCATTTGCAGTATGCTAATTTTATTGGACCCGAAGACAATGGCATTGGGCGGGGTCGCTACGGGAAGCATAAAAGCCATAGAAGCGGAAAGGGTAGCGGGTAGCATAAACAACAAAGGATTCATTTTCAGACTTACGCTCAAGCTGGCAATCACGGGGAGAAGCATCTCCACGGTAGCGGTGTTGGAGGTAAGTTCGGTAAGAAAAGTTACCGAGAAAGAAATGATAAAGATGACGAGCAAAGGACTCAATCCGGACAAGTCCTGCATCTGTTCGCCGAACCACAGCGATAGACCGGACTCTTTAAACCCCGTTGCCAAGGCAAAGCCACCGCCGAAAAGCAGGACGATATTCCACGGAAGCTGTCCGGCGGTCTCCCAGTCCAGTATTTTTTTCCCTTTTTCATTCCGGGACGGAACAAGGAAAAGAATTAAAGCCATAGCGATAGCTACAGTACCGTCATTGAGGAATTTTGGCTGATGAAAGAGCGAACTCCACCCCGGAATACGGATGCTCCCGAGGGTAAATCCTGCGCGGGTAAGCCATAAGAAAGCAAGGCTGATAAACACGGCAAAAACCACTTTTTCCTCGTAGCTTGCTTTTCCAAGATGCTTATGCGCCTTGTGAAAATCTATTTTTTTCTCTCCCCAAGCGGTTGCCGGCTTGTACATGAAATATAAATAAGCCCAAATAAACACAAAAAGAAAGACACTCACCGGTAAAGCGAAAAGAAACCAAGTGGAGAAACTGATTTCCGGCGCAGCCGGGAACATAATTTGAAATATTCGTGAAAAAGAAAGATTCGGAGGGGTGCCTACGAGGGTGGCGATGCCTCCCAGCGATGCACTGTATGCGACGCCGAGCAAAAGCCCTACGGTGAATTTTTGCAACTCCCGGGGGGCTACCAGAGACTCCAGGTTTTTGGTGATAGAAAGCAGGATAGGCACCATTAACATTGCCGTGGCGGTATTGGATATCCACATCGATAGAAAAGCGGTAGCAAACATAAACCCAAATAAAATTTTCGCCGGACTATTGCCCGTAAACATGAGTATCCGCAATGCAATACGCCGGTGGAGTTGCCAACGTTGCATCGCGAGAGCTACAAGAAAACCTCCCAAAAAGAGGAAAATGATATGATTAAAATAGGTGCTTGATACAGCCTTCCCGTTCATAATGCCAAAAAGCGGAAATAAAGCTACCGGAAGCAGGGCGGTCGCCGCCAGAGGGATAATCTCGGTAATCCACCATATTGCCATTAAGATAGCAATAGCAAGGGTGTAGGAGACCTTGGGATTTGCCGGATCCAGATGCGTGAAAAAAGCAAAATAAACAAACAAAAGGGGCGCGATGACGTAGCCCAACAACCTTTTGTAATATGAAATTTCCTTTTTTTTCATCCTCAAAAGCATCCATATAGAAATACGGACGCAAATTAGTAAAAATTTCTGAACGGAGAAATATTATTTTACGAAGCAAATAAATCCGTTTACCCGTGGGGGGGGAATGCTTATGTCCGGATTGTGAAAATACTAAAGGAATGACGGTGTCAAAAAAAAGATTACCTTTGCGCCCAAAAATACAAATTATGACACTTATAAAATCTATTTCCGGAATCAGAGGGACTATCGGCGGGGAAACAGGCGATAATTTGACCCCTCTGGATATTGTACGTTTTACCGCTGCTTTTGCGATGATGATGCAAGAGCGGCACGGGAAGCAAAATATTACTTTCGTCTTGGGACGGGATGCCCGTGTGTCCGGGGAGATGGTAAACCGGCTGGTTAGCGGAACGTTAATGGGAATGGGGGTGAATGTTATTGACGGAGGCTTATCAACCACGCCGACGGTGGAAATGGCGGTAAGCGAATGGAACGCTGATGGAGGGATTATTTTGACGGCAAGTCATAATCCGGCACAATGGAATGCCTTGAAGTTGCTCAACGAAAAAGGGGAGTTTATCAATAATGAAGAGGGCTTAAAGGTACTTGAATTAGCCGAAAAAGACCGCTTCCCTTTTGCGACCTATGATGTCTTGGGTGCATACCGGCGGGAGGAGAATTTCATTCAAAAACACATTGAGCATATCTTGTCCCTGGAAATGGTGGATGTGGACGCCATCCGTGCGGCTGAGTTTTCAGTGGGCTTGGATGCGGTTAATTCCACAGGAGGGATAGCCATCAAACCGCTTATGGAAGCATTGGGTGTGAAGGATTTTCAATGTCTGTATTGTGAGCCTGACGGGCGTTTCCCCCACAATCCGGAACCGCTTCCCGAAAATCTTACGGATATTGCTAACTTGGTGAAAGAACGTCAATTGGATGTGGGCTTTGTCGTGGACCCGGACGTGGACCGTTTGGCTATCATTATGGAAAACGGGGAGATGTTCGGAGAGGAATATACGCTGGTTGCGGTAGCCGATTATATCCTTCAAGCTAATCCGGGGAAAAATACCGTTTCCAATATGTCATCAACGAGAGCTCTCCGCGATATTACCGCCCGCTACGGCGGAATGTATAAGGCGTCTGCCGTAGGGGAAGTCAATGTGGTGAAATTGATGAAAGAACAAGATGCGATCATCGGTGGCGAAGGTAACGGAGGGATTATTTATCCGGCACTTCACTACGGAAGGGATGCACTGGTGGGCATTGCTTTGTTTTTATCCCATTTGGCTAAAAGCCGTAAAAAAGTCTCAGAACTCCGGGCTGCATTGCCGGAGTATGTGATCTCCAAAAATAAGATTCAATTGGCTCCGGATATGGATGTGGATGCCATTTTGAACACGGTCAAAAATCATTTTTCGGATTATCCGGTGAGCACGCTTGACGGTGTAAAAATAGAGTTTGAACACGGTTGGGTGCATCTCCGGAAATCCAATACGGAACCTATTATTCGCATCTATGCGGAAGGACGAACACAAGAAGAAGCCCACGATTTTGCCCAACGCATTATCGCTCAAATCAATGCACTTTCTTGATCTGAAAAGGTATATTTTTAGGGTTCTTTAAGAAAAACGAAAAAAAATTTGTAAATTAAGATTTTTTATTAATTTTGTAAGGTCGGAATCGTGGCGGGTCGGGTGAATTGCGTAAGT
>WFZU01000242.1 GCA_015489405.1 Bacteroidales bacterium | reverse complement strand
TTATAGATAGGCTCTAAATAGTGTCTGTCCATAAAGTCGGGAGTCTAGGCTATAATGTTCAAGAACAAGGCTTGCGAAATACTCAAAATCAAGGAGTTGACTTTTGTCAATGAAGTTTTGAGTATGAGCGTAACGAAGTTATTGGACATTATAGACAGACTCTAAATAATTTTAATTCTTGACGTAAAATATTATTTACTTTGCAGCGTTTTTGATGCATAGAAGAACGTATGGTTAGATATTTACTATTTGCACTTTTCTTTTTAACATTGTGGTCGTGTCACTCGTTTGAGGGAGAGCAGGAAGTTCCGGCTTTTATCCACATTGACAAATTTGTGTTAGTCGATAATCCCGGCATAAATGAAGGACCTTTGGATATTGAAATGGACGATGCGAATTTGTACGTTGAGAACGAGTTTTTGGGGACATACGAGATTCCTGCCGACATTCCGGTACTGGAATCTTCGGAGCATACGATTAAAGTGCGCGGTGGTGTCAAATTGAATGGCTATTCGGCAACACGGGTTGCCTATCCCTTTTTAGAAACTTATGAGGAGGAAGTGGATTTGCAAATAGATAGCCTTATCACTTTGACTCCTCACGTCAGGTATTATTCCAACACGGTTTTTCCTTGGATGGAGACATTTGAAGACCAAGGTTCTTCCCTGATACAAATGCAAGGAAGTGATGTAGCGATGTCTGTTGTCAGTACACCGGATTATGATTCCATACGGGGAAATGTGAATGGTGTTGTGTATTTGGATAATGCGCATCCGCGGGCGGAGCTTTCGACCAATTATCAGGAAGGAATAGGCTATCCCGTTCCCGGAAATAATATTCCGGTTTTTGTAGAAGTCAGCTATTGTTCCAATAATGATTTCGGCATAGGGATATTGGTAAATTCCGGAGGAGTCGATAAGGAAGAGCCGGTCGCTATAGTCCGTTCCGGCGGCGAGAAATGGAAACGAATATACATCAATCTTACGCCAAGCATTCAAAAATATGCACATATTGAATATATAAATGTCTGGTTTCACGCTACGCTTAATGAAGGAGTAGAGCAGGCTGTAATCAAGTTGGATAATTTGAAATTAGTAACTAAATCTTTGTAAAAAGATGAATAGAAATCTACAAAAAGCCAAATATATTACCGCCGATATCCTCTCTGCTTCGATAGTGTGGTTTTGCTTCTTTGTATTTAGAAAATATCTTGTATATCCCGATATTTTGGAAAAGAAAGAAATGATTTTCAATGACCCCAATCTCTATATCGGGATGACGGTCATTCCTCTTTTTTGGTTGGTCTTGTATATTATTATCGGCTCTTACAGAAGGGTTTATCGCAAATCAAGAATGAGGGAAACCGGACAGACTTTGTTGATTACTTTGATTGGGGCGATTATATTGTTTTTTGCTTTGATGTTGGACGATGAAGTTACTTCTTATCGCGATTATTATGCATCTCTTTTGTTCTTCATTGCTTTGCATTTTTCGCTGACGCTTCTTTTTCGCCTTATCATTACCACGCGTACGGTCAAAAAAATTCAAAACAGGAAGATAGGTTTTAATACGATATTGATAGGCAGCAACGGAAATGCCGAAAAGATATACCGGCAGATTGAAAATGAGGAGATATCTTCGGGAACGCGCTTCATAGGTTTTATTCATGTTACACCTCGCGAGGAATATCCGATGAAAAAATATCTTCCCCATTTGGGTTCCAAAGAGGATTTAAGGAGAATCGTAGTGGAAAATCGTGTCGAAGAGGTCATTTTGGCAATCGAACGGGAGGAACATGATATTATCGAAGAGGTAATCACGCAATTGTTTGATTTGGACATTGTCATAAAAATAATCCCGATATTGGAAGACTTTTTGCTTGGCACGGTCAAAACGCAAAGTGTTTGGCAGACGCCGTTGATACAATTGTCTCCCGAACTGATGCCTATCTGGCAAATGTCACTAAAACGGATTATTGATATTGTTTTTTCTTCTATTGCTATCGTTATCCTGTTGCCGGTTTATGTCCTTGCGGCAGCAGCCGTAAAATTGGATTCCAAAGGTCCGGTATTCTACTCTCAGGAGAGAATCGGTATAGGAGGAAAACCGTTCCGGATGTACAAATTCAGAACGATGGTTGAGGATGCCGAGAATGCCGGTCCGCAATTGTCGTCCGAAGATGATCCGCGAATTACAAAAGTCGGACGTTTTATGCGGAAGTTTCGCCTTGATGAGATCCCCCAGTTTTTTACGGTACTCAAAGGAGATATGAGTTTGGTGGGACCGCGTCCCGAAAGACAGTATTATATTGACCGGATTGTCCGAAAAGCGCCTCAGTATCGCCTCTTGCAGAGAATAAAACCCGGTATTACCTCCTGGGGACAAGTGAAATACGGCTATGCTTCCAATGTGGACGAGATGATACGGAGACTGAAATATGATATTTTGTATCTTGAAAATATGTCTTTGGCCATGGATTTTAAGATTATGATCTGGACGGTATTGATTATTGTTCAAGGGAGGGGAAAATAAAATCCGGTGGATTAAAGCTCCGCCATTCTTTTGCGGGAATTTGACTGAGTGTCTCCGGAATGACGTATGCGGAAGCAAATTATCAGCTTATTGAATTTTGGAAAATCTCCTGTCTTCCCGGATTGAGTTTTTTATAAAGTACTTTCTTTCGCCGTGTTAAAGCCTTGTTTTTGAGCTGTCAGCTCGCCGTACTATTTGCTGCTTCTCCTTTGTTTCTTCAAGGTGATTAAGAAGTTTGTGAATCTTGTTGATGAGGTGCGTTACGGAATGGTATCCGGTGTGTTCAAGAAGAATAATGGTAACTTTATCTTTCTGAAATTGCTTGATAGAAGTTCTGAATCCGTTCCATTTTCCGTCATGGTAAATGATGCCCTCTTTTTCATTAATCCTGAAACCATAACCATAGGCTATCTTCCGGTGGTATTTCGTTTCTCCGCAGGAGTACATCTTATGGAGACTCTCGAGAGTAATAATTTTTCCTTCGTTCAGTCCGTTGACCCATTTAATCAGGTCGCCGGCAGTAGAGTAGATATTTTTGTCTCCGGTGATAGCATCATTGACCGTGCAAGGGATTTTGATATGTCTTCGTCCTCTCCGTCGGTATCCGAAGAGTTGATTGGGACGGACGCTGTCAATACCGAAACGGTAAACAAATGAATGTTTCATGCCCAAGGGGGCAAAAATATTTTTCTTGATAAATTCTCCGTAACTCATTCCCGACAGGTGCTCAATTAGCGTAGCCAATAAAAAATATCCGGTATTGGAATAGTCAAACGCTCTTCCCGGACGGAAAAAAGGCGGGAGCTTTTCCTCGCTTAACAGGTTGAGCATATCCTCATTGGTAGGCGGGACAGGCTTATCCCAGCAGTGTTCGGCGAGCCAGAAATATTTGGGAAGTCCCGAGGTGTGGTTGAGCAGTTGAAAGATTTTAATCTTAGGGTAGGGGCAGCCGGGGAAATAATAGCCGATTGTGTCCTCCAAATGTAATTTCCCTTGTTCGGCAAGAAGCATAATGGCGACAGCCGTAAATTGTTTGCTCACGGAAGCCAGTTGGAAAGCGGAGGAATCCGTGAGGGGACTGTTGTCGCTGAAACGGGCAATGCCATACTGATTTTGAAATATGGTTTTTCCGTTTTTGGCGACCAGCATACTCCCGTTGAAATCCCGGAGCCGGTGTTCTCTCCTCAAAATTGAATCAATTTCTCGGGCAACTTCGGGAAATTCTTGGGAAAGGACTTTTTTGCTTTTCCGTTCTTTATTGTGTGGGATGTTTGTCCTGCTTTTATGTACAACGGTAAAAAGCAGGTGTCCGGACATTAAGAAAAGTCCAAACAGCAGCGTCTTATAGAATATTCCCTTTTTTCCTTTCATAACGTTTACGGAAAATACCTTCTCCGTGTTTGACGGAGCCCCCCTATTTTCCGGGCGCAAAGATAATATGTTTTCCGTTTCCGGAGGAAAGACCGGGAAAAAATATTCACAGATAATTGTCAATTGTTTTTGTCAAATGAAAAGATATTTGTACTACTTTTGTGGGCAGGAAAAAATTTACGGGATGAGGAGAGGTTTTATAATTATATGTTTTTTCTTCGGGGGACTTGTCTCAACATACGCACAGCCGGATTCTATTGCGGCTGCCATTGAGAAAATCAAAAGTGCCGTACAGATTATTAATTATACGTATGTGCATGCCGTCGATAACCGAAGTTTGGCGGATGAGGCTATTGGTGCAATGTTGCAGGAATTGGATCCGCATTCACGTTATTTGACCAAAGATGCATATAAGATGCAAGAATATGCCCTGAGCGGGAAACAGGTGAATATCGGAATTAACTTTATCCTGATCAACGGAGAATACAGGGTTTGGCATATCAATCCGCAGAAGATTTCTTCTACTATTGGCGTTGGAGTAGGGGACAAATTGTTGTCTGTCAATGGAATGTCGTATTTTTCTTTTCGCACGCTCAATGATTTGAACAGCTTTTTTGCCCAGCATGCCCGGAGCCTTATTCATTTGTCCTTGATGAATCGCAATTCAGCCGAGAAGGTTCAACTTTCCCTTCATCCGGAGCTTGTTAGTACTTCCGGTATAGATACGGCTGAAATTCTGGAACCCGGGATTGCTTATGTCCGGATTGCCCGTTTTAAGAAAAATACTGCAGAGGCTTTTGTCCGGGAATTGACTCGTCTTAAAAAAGAAAATATGCAAAGTCTTATTTTGGATTTGCGCTCTAATCAGGGCGGATATTTCCAAGCTGCCATTGACATCGCAGACCAATTTTTAGATGCCGGAAAGACGATTGTATTCACCAAAGGCGAGAGCAAACAGAAGGAAATTTTCAAGAGCACTTCAAACGGCTTATTCAAGAAAGGGAAACTCATTATCATGGTGGATGAGAACTCCGCCTCTGCCAGTGAAATTATTGCCGGTGCAATACAGGATTTGGGAAGGGGGATTATTGTCGGGCAAAAAACGTACGGAAAAGCACTCGTGCAGCGGGATTATTTTCTGAAAGACAGCTCTGTCTTACGATTGTCCATTGCCAAATATTATACTCCTTCGGGTAGGTGTATCCAAAAACCGTTTGGGAAGCAAAAGGACAAGAAGAGTTCCCGGAAATATTTGACGGAAAATTCCCGTATCGTCTATGGTGATGGAGGAATAGAACCGGACCGGATTATTGAGAACAAAGAGGGGGTGTTTATTAAAGAGTTGAAAAAGAAAGACTTGGTGGATAGGTTTTTGTTGAATGAATGGACTTTTGTCAGTCGTTTTGTACCTCCGCTGACTTCTCTTCCCGCCTTGCGTTCATACCGTGTCCCTAAGGAGGTATTTAACCGGTTTAGTCACTTCTTAACACAAAATAATGAGTTCGTGGGAGACAAACAATTTCTGCAAAATCGCGCGAAAATACTGGGGCTTATCAAGCATAGCATTGTGTCTATAGCCTGCGATCCGGCATTGGCTATGCAATATTTTGTTGAGCAAGATGAGGAAATAAAATATGTGGAGAGTTTATTGGAAGATAATGCGATCTTTTCCTTTTATAATATTTCCTATTAGTTTGATACTTTCCGGCTTACCAGCTTTTTTCAAGAACAAGACCGTGCCTGTTGAAGACAGGTTGCTATTCCGGCATTACGGGAAGACTTTCGTAATTCCATCAAAATTTCGGGCAAGTATTACAATGAGAATCAATGTAGTAAGTTAATCCGAAATTCCATCCTGCTCCTCTTCCGTATTTGTTAAACATCGAGTTCATATAGGTTGTGCCTCCTTGAAAGCGCCAATTCTCATTCAGTTGGATACCTATGTGTACCCCTGCATTCCAATTGCCAAAGCCTCCTTCGGAAATCCGGAAGGTCATAAAAGTTTTTTGATGGGATGTGTAGGTAGCATACAGGGAAACAAGCGCTTTGTTTTTCAGCGTGGTGAAATAGCGTATTTCACTCCCCAGAAAGAGCCTTTTTTGAAGTAAATATATTCCTGCAATAGCAGAAAAATGCATGGGAAGCATCCGGATGAATGAGCCCGGGTTTTGTGTGGATAGTAAAGAATCGGTAGCGGGAGTAGCAAATGAGATGCCGGAACTGTCTGTGAGCGAAGTGTTTATTCCCTCAAAGTGTATCAAGGTATCCGCAGTCATTATCCGGGGAGAACGGGACCAAGACAAAAAACCGATATTACGAACGGATGCCTCAAAGTAATACCGGTCTTGGATTTCTATACCATAGTCAAGGTCGGCGGAGATTCCTTTCCCACTCGGAATATACAATGCCGTCCAGGAAGTGTCGGAAGATTCATAAGCAATCTTTGCTTTGATGTCAACGGCATCTCCATCCGGGGAAGTGTAGAAATAAGAGTCTTTTATCCTGAAATGATGATAGTTTTGCCCGATGTCGAGAGCCAAATTCCAGCGAAAAAAGGATTTGTGTTGCTGATTGCTTTGGTAGTACAGTTTCCCTGCTTTTATTTGTTCCAGATATAGTGCGTAAGAAGTAAAAAAAGGAATGGATACGGTATCTCCTAAGAATCTTTTATTGCCAAAGAAAAGTAAATTGATAGCTTCATCATTGTAGTTCAGACTCCCCATCATTTGATGTCCTATGCCGACATACAGGTAGGAAAAATCATTATTTTTACTTTTAATGAGAGCGGAAAAATCTACATTTCGATGTTGCCCGATGTAATTATTTTTCTTTTGAAATCCCGATTCTTCTTCCAATATCTCCCTGCTGATATATTCCGAATTATGGTACATTTTCAGCAATCTGTTGGTAAAAGCAGTGCTGTTGGATTCTTCCGAATACCGGAAATGTATTTGATTACGGATGTCCAGAACGGGATATAGTTTCGATATGGTTTGACTAATCCCAAGGCTTGTAATACCACAAAATATCAAAATAAATAATGTGTGTTTTTTCATCATAGACCGTTTGTGTTGATTGTGTATCCTGTTTCTATAACCATTCCAATCTTCAATTTGTCGTCTGCGTGAATCTTAACATAATCTTGTGTTGCGGAGGACAATATGGATTGGTAAACTATATATTTTGTTTTTTTCAATTTATCCATGAAAAGGCTGTCCAAGGGGATTTCCAATACACTTTTGGCGGTGTCTATCGAGTAGTGGTCGCTGCCGATAGCGGGAGCGGCTACCGTAAATTGACGGACAAGGGTATCTCCTTGTGTGAAGGCATCTTCCCAAAAGACAATATTCAGTTTCATCTCAAGGGGAAAACGGTTTTTGACAACAAGAAACAGCTTAGCCTGATCAAGTTCGTCAAAGCGTTGAAATCGGCTTGTGTCCATAGAAGCCTGAACCGTGTCGGAGAAAAGCATGTCTTGAATGCTGAAACCTTGATTGACAGAGGCTTTCAGTCGCAAAGCAAGCTGTGAATCCCGGTAAAAGAAATTGTTGAATTGAATGGAGTCTCCTCCGGTATTCGCTTGGATATGGGCACTAAAATTCAGCTTGTCCGGCAAGATGCCGAAAAGGTTTAATATATTGGATTGCGAGAAATCCCAAACCGAAGTATCCCTGTTGATAAGATATTCCAAGTGTCCGGTTTCGGTCGCACTCCCGAAGTAAAAAGAGGAATCCAATACGGCTCCTTCCAGCGAAATGCTTTCATTGGTTTGGGTGTTCGTTGCCGAAAAACTGCTAATATTGAATCTTCCGTCAATTCCATATTCGTTAATGGCTTGCAGATAAACCTCTGCTTGCGGAATTTGAAAGGTACCCGAAAAATTATCAAAAAGGTTAATGTCAATACTTTGATTGTCCAATACCAAATCTTTTTGCCCGAAATATCCTTCTCCGTATTCCAGTTCCATATTTTGGAATTTTATCTGAATAGCAAGGGTGTCATTCAGTGAAAATCCGACCGCTTCCGGTTCGTTTTCCGCCAAAGCGACGGCAATCGTATTGCGAATGGTATTGACGGTGTCGTGATAAAGCCCCGTGAGATCAAAAGTATATCCGGACAAATCAATAGAGGCTTCCGTGGTCTGTTGTTTCGGGACATCCTTGATTATATGAATCTGTGCTCCATTTTCGTCCGAGGATGAATTTACCAAATAATCAAAGACCAAATCCCCTCCGGAATTATTGTAAACCTCTACGTATATTTGTCCGCTTTTTACTTTTATAGTGCGGGCTTTGATGCCATTCTCAAAAGCAAGCAACTGGTCAAATGAAAAAGGAGGGTCAAAAATGGGTTGCCCGGGCTCAAAATAGGTAGTGTCCAGAAAAGGGAAAGGAATACTACCGTTAAACACATCTCCGGGAAAGGCGATCAAGGAATCAAAGTTAAAGGCAAAAATACTATCTTCAAATACAATGCCGATACTCTGGTCTGCATTGAGCACCATATTGGAGTCGTTGACCAAATCCACCCCCCGGATACTAACATTCAGTACCGGGATGACAGCATCCACCTTCCAACTGGGTTTGTTGACCACTTTCGTACACGAAAAAAACAGCACAGAGATGAGAAGAATCGTAATACTTTTTGTCATAGATACAAAATGTGTTTTCCCTGCGTTAAACGGGTATTTAAACCGGATATTGTAATTATTTTTTGTGAAATAATGGATTCCCGGAATACGGGATTGTTGATTCTTTATCTCTTTTTTCATAATAATACTTTTTACATTAAAATTTCCACCGGATTTGCAGTCTGACATCGGTTTTGGCATTTCCTTGAATTCCGGTTAGTCCGCTGCCGATGGTCTGACGGTTGGTGTAACGGGTATGTCCCAATTTGCACCAAAGCGTGAAATGCCGGTTCAATGTATAGCGTATTGCCAGGTTGATTCTACTGCCTTTGTAATAATATGCCGGAACGGAAAAAGCATATAGCACATCGTGCTCGTAGGCATAAATGCGTTCATCGTAAGAATCCGTGTCAAAGATGGCAAAACGGAAATGTATTCCCAAGGGAACATTCCGTACATTCCATTTGACATCTTGAAAAAGCAGGTAGCCTGTGCCGAAATAATCGCTCTTGCGCAACGTCAGCAGTTCGAAACGATTGGCAAAAGCGAGGGAATTGCTTAGGCTGTAATCCACGTGAATGCGATAAGAATTTTTGTTTTGCTCAGTCAAAGTGGGGAGCATTTCCGGGTTTGTGTTTTGATTGATTTGTCCGGCTTTTCCCCGGTAACGGAAATACATCTTTATATGCCGGCTTGCCAGAAAATCAAGTTGTAGGCGGTAGTCGTGCCCCCGCGAAGGAGCATCCGTGCGATAGCGAAGAAAGGGAAAAGAGAAGTTGTCAACATAGGCGGATAAAGTCCATTTGGAATGTAGCAACACTTGAATGCCTGCGTAGAATCCTTTTTCGTTGGTGGTGGCGGTTTTTTCTGCAAAGGGATGGGCAAAAAAGCCGGGAAAATAGTTTGCCGGGTAATTGCGATAGAGGAGACTGAGCGAAAGACGTGGATGCAAGTAGGCAGACATCCCCCATAACTGCGCCGGACGCTGAAATGCGTAACTGCTTATCTCTCCGAAAAATACCGTCCGCCCGAGTAAATAGGAAAAATCAAGACTGTAATGGGCAAAAGTATTTTGTTCCGGAAAATTTGATAAATAAAATGCTTTTTGGGGAATATAATTTCCCATAATTCGTGTTCCCATGGCAGTCATCCCGATTTCAAGGGTTTTGTGTTGAAAACGAAGATGTCCTCCGGCGAGTCGCAGCCGGATAGCGTGTTTGTCCAGTAATTCTCCCAATGTACGGTGTAGTCCGGTGCGTTGAAATGAAGTTACCGTAGTCTCTTCCGTCAAGCTGGTATCCGCATTGCTAATATTGGCGTCCACTTTTTTGTTGGAATAAAAGACCGTCAATTGAATGTCTTTATGCAGTTGGAAAGTCCCGGCAATTCCCCGTAGAAAATTGTTCTCATCTGTGGATTTGTAGGGTTTGATGCCTTGTGCATAACGTTTTATCTCTACCGGGTTCCAGGCTTTGCCAAATGCCGGACTGGTCCACAAGAGCAGCCCTTGGCCAAATTGCAAGTGATAGTCTCCCAGGGCTAATGCTTTGATATTTTTTATTTTTTCAAGGAAAAGATGAAAGGAATAATAATCAAAGACAGGCTTAGCTTTATGTGCGGTCAGTTGACGGAGAGTGTCGGATAGACGTGTGGGGAGAAATATTTCTCCGGCATCCTTTTCCATCGTAAAGCCATATTGCAAATGCGAATAATAGCGGGAAGTAAAGCGAAAATACAAGGCATTGGGGTCTCCTAAGATGATTTGGTTCGGATGTTCCTGTATTATACTGTCGAAGGTTTTTTGATAGCCTGCTTGAGGTTGGAGTGTACGCCCGTAACGTAGAAAAATGTTTTTCCTTCCCGAAACAAGCGCTTTTTGAAGTTTAAAAGTATTTCCCGTAGGGGTAATTTCTAAGGTGATAAAGGGCGAGATTTTTTGAATCAATGCCGGATAAAAACCACTTATCGCTTGCAGTTCGTAGAGGCTTTGGAGGATACCGTATTTGTTGCGATAGCGGATCAGTTGGTAGGCAAGTGGTTCGCTGACAAAAGGGATCTTTGTGAGTTCCCGGAAATCTGCCGTGTTAATGTGAACAGGGTTTTCGAGCATGTCGTAGAGGCTTTCGGTCAACATCTGCACATCTACTTCTTCATCACTTTCCGCTACAATCTGTTCTACGGCTTCGTCCACGATAGATGCTATCTTATCACCGGAAAGATTTTGCGCCTGAAGGCTGAAAAAAACGGCAAAACACAATACAAGAACGACTCCCCCTTTATGCATCCTTTTTTGATTTGGTGAAATGATATAGCAATGATATTTGCGGAGACCAGCCTAAGCGTTGGTGGATTCCCGTGGCAATATCCAATGAGATGTTGCGGTAACGATAGCCCAAACCGAAAAAGAACGACCCCTCGTGATTGACAGACTCAAGTCCCGCAATAGCAGAGCGAGTGCCGTAGCCAATCCTGAATTTGACAAAGGAATGATAGTAATATTCTATCCCGGCACTGAATTGTGGTTTGTAGTTTTCATTTTTAATGATGTCAAAGGCAGCTTTTATTTCTTGGGTTAGCATATAGCTTGCTCCAAACTTGAAAATCAGTGCTTTGGCGTTTCTTTCCGTAGTGTTGATAAAAAGGGGAGCGGGGTTGAAAATATGCGCTCCGAAAGCGAGTTGTTCCGTAGGTTTTGCCAAAATCCCCAATTCAAATATCAGTTGGTGTGTATTCCCATAGATGTCTCCGATGTGCGTATTGAGATAGTCCATCTTGATACCGATAGCGAATTTCTTGCTCAGTCGTTTCGCATAGGCAAGTCCTATGGTTTGCTCATTAAACTGTTGAAATCCAAAGTGATAGTATCCTATCCCGAAAACACCCGCCTTGCTTGGAATGCTCAATGCAAGACTTTTGTGTGCGATATTTTCCACCCCAAAACTACTGCGGTAGTCAATGCCTGCGGCAAATTGCCGGTAAAATGCCAAGCCGGCTTGATTGTTTTGAATGCTCCAAAAATTGTCGTAGCCCGCAGAAGTCATTCCCATCCCTCCATTTTCACCTCCGGCAATATATTCCTGTGCTTGAATACCTAAACTTAACCAAAGGAGTAATGAGACAGTAATGTTTTTCATACCGAAATTTTCCCCAAAAGTATAAAAAATCTAATATGGAGAGGCAAAAAAATAGTCTCCCACATATTTTATTTCAGCGGATAGCGCATAGTAGATGTTGGCTTAAAAGAAAACAATAAATTCTTTGCAGAGCCTGCCATTAATGTCCGGTAAGTTGGTTGCGCTGTACCGGTGTTCCCCCGTAAAATGAGCATTGAAAATACGATAATGACTAAAAGAGTTTATCACAATCGGCTTCGGCAGACGTATTTTCTACTATCCCCACAAATTTTCGGGATACCTTCCGGACGCAATTAATTTGTTAATATTTTCTACTGTGCTTGCTTTGTCCTCCTGATAGGTTACCCCAAACCATTTTTCAGAGGATTGGAGCACTTGAATATGTGCTTGTTTATGCTGAATTAACTCATTCACCACGTATGGAATATAAAATTCCGCATTCAAATCTTCATTGTTAGCACGAATAAACTGAGCAAAAGATTTTTCCAAAAAATGGAAATAGGAGGGAAGAAATCCCCAGAAATTCATTGACACAACGGTATCTCCGGGAAGTTTTTTGGTGTGATCTTCCAGCGTGGCTATAATATCTTCGCCCTTTCTTTCAATATTGGTGTGTTCTACCACATCTACCAAATGCCCGTGTTCGTCTTGCGTGCAGACTCCCCTCGAGACATATCCGTTTTCGGAGAGCGTCTGGTCGAGCCGGTATCCTACCATTGCATAATGAGGAAATGACTCCCGGGCAGCTCCGGACAAAAAGTCTGCTACTTTGCGGTAAGCTTCCGCTCCGTAGAAATCGTCTGCATTGATGACTGCAAAGGGTCCTTGAATGTGGTCTTTGGCTACCAATACGGCATGTCCGGTGCCCCATGGCTTTTTCCGTTCCGGGTTGAAGTTCAGCCCTTCGGGAATATTGTCCAATTCTTGATAAACGTATGCTGTTTGGATTTTTCCTTTTAGCTTTTCCTCAAAGGAGGCTTTAAAATTCCCGGCAAAACTTTCCCTGATAACAAAAACGACTTTTCCAAATCCCGCTCTAATGGCATCATAAATGGAATAGTCTATGATAGCTTCTCCGTGGGGTCCGACCGGATCCGTTTGTTTGAGTCCACCGTAGCGGCTTCCCATGCCGGCTGCCAATATCAAAAGTGTAGGTTTCATATCTTTCATTTTTTTTGCAAAAGTATAAAAATATATGTTGAGGAGTGGAAATTATTGATTTAATGAAAAGATATTCGATATGATTGTGAGAATAAGAGAACAAGAAAAAAGCGGGCAATAAAAAAAGCCGTCGAAGACGGCTTTTCCCTCCTGTATTATTCATTCATTCTTGTATTGCAAAAGTAGAAAAAAT
>WFZU01000241.1 GCA_015489405.1 Bacteroidales bacterium | reverse complement strand
TTCCAGCAAATCTCTTTTTTGGCCCACTCGGAAACATTCTTGAATTTGTCTGGAGGAGAAAGCAGATAGTCATTTACTTTTTTTGAAATTTTTTTGATTTCACTGGTAAAAACATTGTCTATTTCCTGTACATCCCATATTTTTGAAAAATTTATTTCCTTTTTTTGCTTGTGTGCCAAGTACGATATAGAAGCAAGAGTATAGGCAAGGATATTGGCCTTGTATCCACTGTACCACTCTTCTTTGAAAATTATCCTGTCAGCTGTTTTGAAAATGATGGCTTTTGCAACGGCATGTTTGAAATAGAGATCATTGAAAACTTTGTCGTTTCTGTTCCACTGGTCTACTATAATTTCACCAAATTTCAAAAAGTTTTTCTGGGCACCCAGACTCACTATGTGAGGATATTCGGCAAAACACATCAGATATTTGGCAAGATCTGTTTTGGTAAACATTTGGGTTTTGGGATAGATTTCCCTGAATTCCCTTTTTTTCGCTTCACTTAGACCTGACTGCTCTTCAAGGTATTGTCCTCTTGCTCTTTCGTAAAACCATTTGCTTCCTTTTAGGGAATTCTTTTTTCTGGGAGCCCATATTCTCCTTGATTTTTCCTCTATTCTTATATGAAAAATGTCGTTTGAAAAAAAATCTGCCTCGTTTACCTTGTTCTGTGTATTGGCAAATCTTGAGATTTTCGGTATTACTTCGTTTATTTTGTCATCATTGATGATTGTAAGCTTCATCTGGACAAATACATTTTCCAAAGATACCTTGTCTTTTTTTCTTGCATTGTACAGAGAAGCTGTTGTCTGGCCTCCGTTTACAATCTGTAGATTTTTCAGAGAAACAATCTGGTTGTTTTGGAGATGTACCGCCTGTGCAGTTGCTGTTAAACCGTTGTTGTAGGCAAAGAACATTTCAGGTTCTTGGAGAATTGTTCTTCTTATCCCTTTGTTTATTTTGCCCCTGAACTGCAAAAAACTCCTGACGTTTGCTTCCAATAACCTTGAACCGTATTTTTCGTACAAGTCTGCCAATATTTTTCCGGGAATGACACACAGATAGGATTCATATGGAGCAGTATCATTGTGTGCTGGCAGTGCCGGGATTCCCGCACCGAACTCTTCGCCGAAATTGATTTCAAAATTCTCTTTTTTGTTTTTTGAAGTATAAATTTTGAACAGTCTTTCAATATCCCATATATCATATTCGACTTTGTAACCTTCAAGCTGTTCTTCCGGGAGAGTTTTGACAAATTTGCTCAGTATTCTGTTTGTAAGAATTACTATATTTACTATTGTAAATCTGTCGGCATTGTTGCGCAAAAAATATGAAATATCGTATTCTGCAGAGGTTTCTTCAAGATTCTCGTACAATTTCGAACTGATATTTTTTTCGACAAACCGCAATGCTCTTCTGGCCAAAGTTTCCAAATCGGTTTTTGTAAAAGTCTCCGGATTATCGCTGTTTGAAAAATCTGTCACAAACAGATTCAATATTTCCCTGTCTTCAATCAGTTCATAACCGTCTGCTTTCATACCGGTTTTTCTAAAAGGTGTATATTTGAAATCGTTTGCAATTCCTTCGTCTACAAGATATTCCATCATTTTCTCGAAGAATTGACTTTCTCTGAAGTCTTCGTTTGCGTCTGAGAGCGCATACACGGTTTCCATAAAATCTCTGTAAAATTCTTCTAATGACATATTTCTTCCTTCAGACGCAATGTGTCTGTTTTGTAATTCGTGCAATAGTTCAGATCTATGGTATATTTCAACTGTGTGACGGGTCTGGGTTTGTGATTTATTTTCGGAAATCCCTCATTTACGCGATAAAAATCTTCGCTCCCTTTGTGCAAATAGAAATTTTCATATTCTGCAAGACCGACAAACCCGTAATTCAACAGCATCTGTTCAAAAATCACAACAAGTCTTTCGTCGGCAAGCAGTTTTTTGATCTGATCAATCAGATCAAATATATTAAAAGAATTTGCATTGCTTGCGGATGATTCCGACAAAGTTACCACATATAAAAAAAGTTTCTTGAGCTGCGTCTGCATCTGTTCGAAAGAAGAAATATGGATTATGTTTTTGGAGCCTCTTGTTTTTACTTCAAGTGCCGTATCACATATCACAAAATCGTGGACAGAATCTTCTTCCGGAGCCTGCCAGAATGCAAGAACTTCATCTGCTTTATATTCCTTGAGAAGGTGGTCTCTCATAAAAATAAGCTCTCCTGCAAGTCCTTTCAACATTTTTTTGTCGATTTTGTGTTTGTTCGCTTTGAGAAGATCCTGCCATTTTATAAGTCTTTCAAAAATGGTGCTGAAAGCTGTTTTCCTATTAGATACAAATTTGGTACTATTGATAATATCTCTGCAGAGAATATGAAAAATCTCTGCTTCACTCTTTTTTTTCAATACCAACAACAGTTTTTTGTTTTTTACGAACAGTTCAATGTTTTCAAAATCTGGCACTTTATATTTTTCCGTATATTCGAACTGGTCTATTACCAGAACAGGCTGATTGAAGAAATTTTTTGCCCAGTAAAAATCTATTATATTTTCCGTATCGGCAAGCGTAGATGTCAACAAATTGCTGTTCTCGGGAACATCGAGTTTATTCCATGGCAGTTCATTCATCCAAATTCTCCTTTATTTCTTCAATCTCATCCCGCATGATTTGCTGCCAATAAATTTTGTTTACTTTGTATATCCCGAGTCTGTTGAAATCACATATTTCCTTGTCTTTTATCTTCGGAAAACTTATTCCAAATGCCGTTATATTGGTGAAATCGTTCGGTCCAATACCACGGTTTTTGTCCTCCTTGATGTCAATGACATACAAAACAAGCAAAGGCCTTTTTCTGTATCTCCTATAATATTTGCCCCCGGGTTGCGCTTTTTTTAATATTTCTCTGATTCTCTCCTCACTATAGCCTTCTTTCAAAAGTGCTTCTTTTTTTTCACGTTCGAAATCTCTTTCTGCCATTTGTTTGGCATCGCTGTCCAATCCTATACTTTCATCTCTTGGATCGCCGACTCTGTGTTTGCTTCCGCTTATAACAAGCATGTCTTCATCTCTGTCGGCGCTTCTGAGAGTTTTTCCTATTTCAAGTCCTCTAACTGTAATTTTGTCGTTCTTTCTTATATTTTTAACCACGACGTCCCATTTTGCCAGCTCGTATTCACTTCCCTTTTCGATATAATCCGCCAGCAGATTGCCGTCAGTTTTTATACTCAGCCTGTGATTGCGATATTTTTTCAAAAATTCCACTACCTTTTTGTAATCCACTCCTTTCCATAAAAAATAGTTCGATTCTCTATAGTCGGGGCTGCCGAGCCAAGAAAGAAATTCTCCGAATATTTCAAGATTTTTCTCTATATCTTCTTTTGCCGCCGATACTATTCTCGTTTCAACCAGTTCGTCAGAATAACATGCTTTAAGGACTGCCTCTTTTGCAGAATACATTTTGTTTCTTGCCGTTATAATAAGACTTTCCGGATGTGTCCGTATTTTTAGTCCATAATCCTTTGGCTGCAGCCTCTGTACCTCCATTCGTTTGAGATCGTCTTTCAGTTCTTCTACCACACCTGCAATATACGAATACCAGTTTTCGGCTACGGGCGTCATATAAATTCTGCAAAGATCTTCATAGCCGTTCCTGTAACCAAACCACCTGCCCATCTGCAACAGGGTGTCATACATTTTTGTATTGCGGAGAAAGTAGCTTACAGTAAGTCCCTCCAGCGTAAAACCTCTTGAAAGTGAATATCCTCCTACCGCAATGACATTGATTCCATCCGGAAAGTCATCATATTTAAGCGGTTCATCCATTTTGCTGCTGTTGACAGCAAGCACTCGAAACCTGTCTTCAATCTCCGAAATTGTGCGAATAATTCCGGGAAAATCTGATTCCAAGTTCTCATATTCTTCGTTCCTATAATCGCTGTTTACATACTCTCTTATATACAATTCATACAGTGATTTTATGGTTTCGTTTTCAAGAAGTTCGGGCACATCATCGCTTTTATATGCATTAAATTCCAGTTCATCCAAAAGACTGTCCATATAATCCTGAATTTTGTATCTCAACTGGTTCTGCACCTCTGTTCTGAAAGATACATTGACCAGCATAGAAGTGTATTTCATTTTTTCAGGGTTTCTTGAATACTTGATTGCGGAAGCAAGCAGAAATAACTGTACAGCTTCTTTCAGACTACCGGGAAGACACTCAACAAGAAAACCTTTCTTGTGTTTTACAGGAAGGCAGTCTTCATTGTCGTTTATATACCTGATAATGTCATAGTCTTTGCCTCTATATTTCTTGTCAAGAAACAGTGTTTTTGCTCCTATATAGTTGTCAGGTGCATTCAGAGCAACAATGAAATCTTCCGGAAACAGATCGTCACCGATTTCTTCACTGACATTTTCGTTGTCTATAAAAATATTTGCGAAAGGAGTTGCTGTATAGCCGATATATGTTCTTCTTTCGAACATATTCAAAATTTCTCTGATCTGTCTGTTTATTTTTGTGACATCTGTTTTGGAAGTATTAATTGAAGCATTATCCGCTTCATCGTCAATGAGAAGCAGCGGATAGTCAAGCCTTCCGCCGGCAGCCTTGGCTGATGTTTCGAGCCAATCAATGAGATTTTTCAAGGTGTTGGGATTTTTTTTGATTACCAAAACAACGGGTTCTTTGAAATCATCGGGCGAAAAACCGAACTGCTTTACACTGCTCTTCTTGAAGTCATCTTCGGTGTTTGTCAAACTGTTAGGCCTTCTTCTCTTGTTTATCAGTCCTACGCCGACCGGCTGTTTCTTGAAAAAGTCGTATCCTATAAATCCCTCATTAATTCTCTTTTGTGTCTGTGCCCGGAGATTGTTGTGAATTCCGGCAATAAGTATAATAAGCTTGTATCCGGCATCAGCGGCTTTGTTGATGAGAGAGATGTAGTTGGCAGTTTTCCCAGACTGGACATATCCCATTACCAAACCCTTGCATTTCCATCTGCCTTCCTTATTGGGATTCTGTATATAATTAAGTATCCTTGTGTTGATATCCGAAATGTTTCTGACTATTCTGGGCGGAAACCCCAGATTTTTCAAAAGATATTTTTCATATCTGTTGGTGTAATAAAAAATTTCATCTTCATTCTTTCTATTGTTTTTCTGTTCTTCGATCCATTGACTATACCCTG
>WFZU01000240.1 GCA_015489405.1 Bacteroidales bacterium | reverse complement strand
GTTTTCGGAAGCGGTAAGAGCCGGGAAGAGGACCTACTTTTTTGATGTCAAACAAACCCGTGGCGGAGAGTATTATATCAATATTACGGAGAGCATCCGCAAGTTTAATGATGGCGATGCCAAATTCTTCTATGAGAAGCACCGGTTATTTTTGTACCGGGAGGATTTTGAAAAGTTCAAAGAGGGATTGGAGACCGCCATTCGATTTATTGCCGGAGCAGAGTCATCGTCCGAGAACGACGATCTCGCCGGGGAATAGAAATGCAGGTATAGGTTCTCATGTTTCCCGGAGCATCCGGGGTGGCTTCTTGCTTTATCCGGGCGGGGCGTCGTTTCTTAATTTCCGTATTCGGAAAGAAATTTAATACGCATCATCCGTACTTCTTCCTCCGTAATTTCGTCATCCGTGAGGTTATCATACGCTTCTTGCAAATCGTCGGTCTCCGAATCCAGAAAATAATCCCATATCTCTTCTTGGTGCCAATCTTCGATGGTATCTTCAATGTAGTAGTCAATATCTATTTTGGTTCCCGACAAAACGATTTTCTCCAATTCGTCCAACAGTTCTTCCATCGTTGCGTTTCTGGCTTCTGCCAATTCGTTCAGCGGAAGTTTCCGGTCTATATTTTGGATGATAAACACTTTACTCAAAGAATTTTTGATAGGAGACTTGATGACCATATCCATAGGCCGGATAATGTTATTGTCTTCCACGTATTTCCGGATTACTTGCAAGAAAGGTTCTCCGTATTTTTTAGCCTTCCCCGGTCCGACACCGGATATTTGCAGTAGCTCTTCTTCGGTTATCGGATAGTGTATAGACATTTCATTGATGGAATTGTCCTGAAAAATCACGTAAGGAGGAATATCCTCTTTCTTCGCCAAATCCCTTCTCACATCTTTCAAGATAGAGACCAGCATCTCGTTGGTGGTTCCCGATTTTAAGCCTTCCATGACAAAGAAATCATCGTCGGGAGGGTTGTCATAGTCATGGTCTTTGGCAAGCATAATGGAATAAGGTTTCTCGATAAAGCGCTGCCCGGCTGCCGTCATTTTCAGCACGCCGTATTGCTCAATGTCTTTATCGATGAGCTTATGTATCATCGCTTGGCGGATGACGGCATTCCAGAATTTTTCATCTTCATCCATGCCGGCACCGAATAAGGGCAATTTGTCGAGTTTGTAGGCTTTGATGTCTCCGGTAACTTTTCCAATCATAAAATGTGCCAAGCCCTTTGCTTTCAATTGCTCTTTGCTTTCCACAATACTACGGAGCAGGAGTTTCAAATACCCCATTCCTTCAAATTTATCTTTCGGGTGGAGGCAATTGTCGCAGGCATCGCAGCTCTCTTTCGAATAGTCTTCTCCGAAGTAATGCAACAGTTGGTGATGACGGCAAATAGAGGATTCGGCATAAGCCACCATCTCGAGAAGCAATTGTTTGGCGATAGCCTTTTCGGCAACACTCTTGTCTTTGGAAAATTTTTCCAGTTTCAAAATATCTTCGTAACTGTAGAATGCAATACAATTGCCTTCGCCGCCATCCCTTCCGGCTCTGCCGGTTTCCTGATAATAGGACTCAATGCTTTTGGGCATATCATGGTGGATAACGAAACGAATGTCCGGCTTGTCAATTCCCATACCGAAGGCAATGGTCGCAACAATCACATCTACCCGCTCCATCAAGAAATCGTCTTGATTTTTTTTGCGGGTTTTGGCATCCAATCCGGCATGGTAGGGGAGGGCTTTGATATTATTGACCTGCAATAATTCTGCGACTTCTTCCACTTTTTTGCGCGAAAGGCAATAGACGATTCCGGATTTACCGCTGTTGTTTTTGATGTATTTGATGATGTCTTTTACGACATTCTTGGTTTTCGGACGGACTTCGTAGTAGAGGTTTGCGCGGTCAAAAGAGTCTTTGTAAACGATGGCATCCATAATGTCGAGGTTTTTTTGGATGTCCGTTTGCACCTTCAAGGTAGCGGTGGCTGTCAGTGCCATAATAGGCACATCTTGTCCGATGTTCTCAATAATTGGGCGGATACGCCTGTATTCCGGTCTGAAATCATGTCCCCATTCGGAGATACAGTGTGCCTCATCAATGGCAAACAAAGAGATTTTCAATGTACGTAGAAAATCCACATTCTCTTCTTTGGTAAGCGACTCGGGTGCAACGTAGAGGAGTTTGGTCTTCCCTCGCGTCAGATCACTCTTTACTTGTTCTATTTCGGTTCTGTTTAAGGACGAGTTTAGAAAATGGGCAATCCCGCTATCGGCACTGGATGCCCGCAACATGTCCACTTGGTTCTTCATTAAGGCGATCAGGGGGGAAATGATAATTCCTACACCCTCTTTCAACAGAGCGGGCAGTTGGTAGGTCAATGATTTTCCTCCACCGGTAGGCATAATGACGAAAACATTATTGCCATTCAACACTTCCGTAATGATTTGTTCCTGTCTCCCTTTGAATGTATCGAAGCCGTAATATTGCTTCAACGCCCCATATAAATCATACGTCTCTTTTGTAATCATCAATTTTTGTAATTTTGAATTTGCAAACACACCTACGGGGCATTTGCTTCTTTCTTATATTAAAAGGAGCACAAACTCCTTTATTACCAATCGCTAAATTAATAATTATTTTTTGTCAAACGCAAATGAATTTCAAAATTTTTTTTTACAAAAAAATTGCCTTTCCGGAAGTAGGACAAAAACAACAAGAGTCCCCTCCGGAACATCCGGCAGGAGACCGTGAACAGGGCGATACAACCGGAATACCGTGCGGAAACAAGGTCCCGTATCCGGAATATACGCTTACGGGACAACGCAGGAACTTTACAGACGCTTAAAAGAGTCCGTCATTTTGGTAGATCTCCATTTGAACTTCGGAGAAAGGCTCAATAAACATTTGTTTTTGATTGCGTAGATTCGTGAGCAAACCTTTTTCAAAATCAACACGAATACGATCTCCGTCTTGCAGATCAACGGCTTCGATATGCTCATACGTCAAAATCGGGAAAGCTGCATTGATCGCATTCCTTTCGTATATGGCACCGAACGATTCGGCTAAGATAGCTTGCACTCCGAGGGATTTAAAACAATCCACGGCTTGTTGACGGGAACTTCCCGCTCCGAAATTCTTGCCGGACACGACGATATCACCGGCTTGGGCTTTTTTGGCAAAGTCTTCATATCCTTTGAGGTTGTCAAAAGTATATTGCCCCATCTCTTGGATGTCCGTAATGGCAAGATAGCGATTGTGAAAGATCATATCCGTATCGATATTGTCTTCTTTGATGTACCAGACTCTGCCTTCTATGACGGTGGGTTTTTCCGTATGATTTTTTGGTTCTTCCGCCATAGCTTTGGCAAGGCGTTCTTCTTTTTCGTCATAGTCAAACACTGCCGGTTCGTCCGGAATGGCATCCACCGTAGTGATATAGCCTGCTACGGCAGAAGCTGCAACTACGGCGGGAGAAGCGAGATAGACTTTCCCTTTCCCTTGTTTTCCGGGGAAATTCCGGTTGCCGGTGCTGATGGTAATCTCTCCGGGTCCGTTTTGTCCGACTTGTCCGGCAGCACAACCGGCACAGCCGGCATTGGATACCAAAGCACCCGCTTTTTTGAATATGGAAATCAGTCCTTCTTCCAGACATTGATCCCATATTTCATTGGTCGTAGGAACGATTTTGAGGACAACGCCGGGAGCTACCTTTTTGCCTTTCAATACATTCGCTACCGCGCGCATGTCTTCCATCCGTCCGTTGGTACAACTTCCGATGAAGCCTGAATCTATTTTTTGTTTGCCGGCTTCCAAAATATTTACGGTATCATGAGGTTTGCCCGGCAGGGATACCATGGGAACAAATTGGCTGATATCTATTTCGTATTCTTCTGCATAGTGAGCCCCCTCATCGGCATATACCGCTTCTATTTCTCTGCCGGTACTTGCGCGGCAATAGTCTAATATTTCTTGGTTGGGGGGGAAAAGGATGATGATCGTACCCATTTCCGTACCCATGGAAGCAACGGTAATTCGCTCGTCGAGACTCATTGCATCAATGGCTTCTCCGTACATCTCAACGGATTTCCCCAGCAGGGAGTTAGCGCCAAAACGATGCAACAGGTTCAACACAATATCCTTGGCGGAAATATGAGCGGGACGTTTTCCGGTGAAATGGAGTCTTACCGATTCCGGAACCTTAAACCATACTTTGCCCCGGCTGAATGCAGCGGCAATATCTTTGTCTCCCATTCCTTGTCCGAAAGCCCCGATAGCTCCCATAATATTCGCATGTGAATCGGTTGTAACGGCAGTGGCACCGGGCCAGACCAAACCCGCATCCATAAGCGTATGGGTGCCGATACCATTATTAATGTCAAAAACACGAATTTTGTGTTTGCGGGCAAACTGTCTAATAAACTGTTGATTGGCAGCATATTTTTGATCGCTTCCCGTCGGATTGGTATCAAAAGTAAAAAAGGTTTTGCGCACGTCCTCCAACGGCAAATTGTGTTTTTCGATATGTTTGATGACATTGGCTCCGCCGAAATCACGGGCAGCTCTTGCATCAATACTAATATCAACGATATCACCCGGTTTGACTCTATCAAACTTGGAGTGATTAGCAATTATTTTTTCTAATATTGTCATCATAATGTTATAATTTTTGTGCAAAGGTATATTATTCTTCCCAAAAGGGTAAAAAACTTTTACGAATCAGGATTTTTTATTCCGTTTCAAACTCTTTATGTTTTACGTAATTTCTCCATTTGTCGAGTACCGATTGGAAATCTTCCGGAAAGGGGGATTCAAAATATACGTTTTCCTTCGTTCCCGGATGGATAAATCCCAAGGATTTAGCATGCAAGGCTTGACGCGGGAGCAGATTGAAACAATTTCTTACAAACTGTTTGTATTTGGAGAATGTCGTTCCCCGCAAAATATAATTGCCACCGTAGGTGGAATCATTGAAAAGCGGGTGTCCGATGTGTTTCATGTGTACCCTTATTTGATGGGTTCTTCCCGTCTCGAGATTGCATTGCACAAGCGTAACATATCCAAAACGCTCTACTACTTTATAATGGGTAATGGCATGTCTGCCGCGGTCATTCTCCGGATAGACGGCATATTTTTTCCGGTCGATACGGTGTCTGTCAATATTGCCCACAATCGTCCCTTCATCTTCTTTCACATCACCCCAGACGAGGGCATAGTAGGTACGCTCGATGGTGTGGTGGAAAAACTGCCGGGCAAGAAACTCTTTGGATACGGGGTCTTTGGCAACAACCAGAATGCCCGAGGTGTTTTTGTCGATACGGTGAACCAAGTGAGGTCCTATCCCTTCGGGAATTTGTCCGTTCTCCCGTTGGAGGTGATATAAGAGTCCGTTGATGAGCGTGCCGTTGTAATTTCCGTGCGCCGGATGAACGACCATGCCGGCTGCTTTGTTGACAATGATTATTTGCTCGTCTTCGTACAAGATTTCTATGGGAATATCCTCCGGAAGAACACTATGGTCGCGCATGGGTTCTTCCATAAATATTTGAATCTCATCGTCCGGTTGAACTTTATATGCCGAACGTACCGGAACTCCGTTTACGTGAATCTGTTTCTTGTAGGCTGCCTGTTGGATACGTGTGCGGGAAGCATTGGCGATGCGGTGCACTAAATATTTGTCAATCCGTACCGGTTCTTGTCCGGGATCCACGATAAAATGAAAATGCTCGTAAAGTTCCTTCTTTTCTTCTGCCATTCTTTATTTTACTTTGAGTATTTTTCCGCTATACGTTTTTCCCTGTCCGGAATCTTGCAATCGAATGATATACAAGCCCTTCGAAAGATAGGATAAATCAATATTCCGCTTCGCTTTGCCTGCATAAACTTCTTTTCCGCAATCGTCATAAATGTGAAGAGTCATTTTTCTGTCTCCGGGCATATTTCCCTCCGGTGTTTTTATGGTGAGTAAACCGGAAGTATAAGGATTGGGATAGATTTGCAGGGCGGCAGAGGGGTGATAAACATTTTCCGCTACAGCGGTAATCTTTGCACCGAAAAGCGGACGTATCATTACCGTTCCGGAAAATAGCGAAGGATGCCAGCTACCGTCCGTGTTGTAATAGAGCAATGAATGGTTGTCGTGATTGCGGTCAAAACCGATATTCATACTTTTGTTGGTCGATTGAATCCAGCCGATATAATAGTCGGTAGCCGCAAGCAGCAGCCCCCCGTCTTCAAAGTAAAAAGGGATAAAGGTATTGCTGCTGTCGTAGTTGACATCGGCTTTAAAACTTTCGGACTCGTATATAAGATTGCCCGGTTTTTCATTGGCTACCGTCCACACTCCAATCCGGAAATATTGTATATTGTCGCCGTGGAGCGTGCGGTTAAAATAGATACTCATCCCCCGTAAAGTGTCCGGTTTTTTCAATGAAAAACGATAGGCTGCTTTTGAATTTTCGGGAGTAATCCCATAGCCGGCTTCGGGGCTTCCGTCGTCCAGTGAAAAATAGTTGTAAAACAATAAACTTCCGCTTCTTTCTTTGTTGACATTCAGGTCGCTACACGTCAAGGTCTCGTGAATGGAAAACACCAAGCTGTCCACGGGCTTGTCTCCGGGGATTTGGTTAATGCCGGCGTTGAAATCAATGGTAGCGAAAACATCCGACGATGCCATACTCGCCGAAATGCCCGAAAAATTTCTATAGATCCCCGGAAAAAATTCATTCTCCAAACTGAAACTGTAATCCGCCTCCACGGCACTTTCCGAGGTGTTTCCCAGTAACACATCAAAATTGTTGACAATCTGGGAAATTGTCAAATGCTTGTAGGGCATCGAGGTATAGGGAGAGATTAAATCCGGAATGCTATTGACAAAATCAATTGAAGGATAGTAGATGTCATTAATATTGCGGTCTTTGTTGAGATATACATTATCTATATGCCATTGGTCGGTATTGGACTGCCAACTGCCGGTGGTGGAAATGCTTCCGTAATTGAAGAACCGGAAACGGAAACTGTCCGTAAAGAATTTTTCATCCGTAAGGGGAATCATTACCCGTTTGAAATAGGTTCCGTTTTCCAAGTAGAAGTCGTCTAATGATTTTCCGCCGTCGCCCCATACTCTTTCCCATTGCAGGGAGCCGTCTTCGAGAGGGTAGCCAAATTGTAAAATAAGCGAGTCGTCCGTAGCCGGAATATCTCCCAAGCCTTGGGGTTGATAGTAAAAACTGAAATACACGGAGTCCGCCGGACCGAGTGCTACGATTTCACCGCTGCTTTCCACGATGCTTGAATCCAATCGAACCGGCACGGAAGTCAAATAATCCGCCAAAAAAGGACTGGGAAGCGCATCCTCATAAACGTTTCCTATGCTGTCCAGCACATCTAATGTGGCTACGCCGTAGTTCAGTTGATTGACGGGGTAGCTGTTGTTGATAAAAGCCCGGTTGTCTGTCCATAAATCCGGATTGGGATAGATACTTTCTTGAGAAAAACTGTCGTAAAACGGGAGAAAGACAGCCGTGGCTTTTTCTTTCGGGGAGTGTGTAAGGTTTACGATACCGGTCAAGAACTCCTGTCCCGTTAGTTGTCCTGCAAACCAAAAAAAGGCAATCAGTATGAGATATTTCTTCATAGTTACGGCTGCTTATGTTTATTGTTCCAATAAGTTTTCATCCTTTGACTCCTCGTCCGGCTTGTCAAACTGTTGTTCGATAATTCGCTGCAAAGAGTCCAAACGTTTTAGCGAGTCCAGATGCGGTTTGAAATTGAATTTTCCGGGCGAACGGTACCACAAGCGGATGGTGTCACCGGTATGCCCTTGCTTTCCGTCAAAAGGACCGGGACGCTGCTCAAAGACGAGGACTTTGTCGTTCACAATGCTGTCCAAGAAAATTTCCTGTCCGAGATTAAAAGAAGCTTTGGTAAGAATATCAATGGCTTCAAGCCTCGTTTTCCCGTACAGAAACGGAATATTGAGTTCCATTCTACCTTCACCCTTTCCGACATCAAGATCGATGGAAGCGCCCGCCGGCAGCGTGTCTCCGGGAGCGATAGTGTCGCCATGGTAATACTGTTGAAGGACGGCATTAGCGGCAAAGCTGGGTTTGTACTTGATTTCCCCCGGTTTTAATTTATGTATTTTCAAAATGTTGATAGCAAGCCGGAGGCTCAAATCCTTTAAATCCGGCATTTTGGTCATCTCTTTGCCGGAAGCTACGATAGTAACGTACACCTTTCTGCCTTGTTTGACTTTCTCCCCGGGCAAAGGATTTTGTTTCACGATATTGCCGGCATCTTCCGGATTCGCATAGACGGAGTCAATGACCGTCAGCTTGAGTTGGGGGTAGGCATTGCTCAATTCAATGTCATAAATATTTTTTCCGGTGAGTTTGGGCATCGCAAATTCTTCCCCGTGTTGGGTATATTTTGACAAATAAAAAATGGTTCCTAATATCAGGATAAACGCAAGAATAGCCATAATCAGGATTTGTTTCCAGAAAATCTTGGAAAACAGAAATTTTAGAAATGTAACTTTTTGTTTTTTCTCCATTCTACTTTGCTTGGATTGTATAACCTCTCCGCCGCTATAATTATTGTGTCTTTATTGAAAAATTGCTATTTCCCGTCAGGACATTTTCCGGGTGAAAAAATCTACCAACTCATCCAGCGGAACTTCCTGTTGAACCTTCTTGCGCCATTCGTCTTTGTCTTTGATGTCCGTTTGTTGTTTGCCGAGCCAAAGATCTTTGACGGTTGCCACTCCTTTTTCCAACTCATTGCTTCCGATCATCAGTGCATAAGGAGCATTTTTGCGGTCTGCATATTGAAATTGTTTTTTCAATCCTCTTTTTTGACCGTAATAAATCTCGGTAGCTATTCCTGCGGCACGCAATTGTGCTGCAATCTTTTGATATTCGGGCATCAGCTCATCGTCAAAGACGATAATGACTACGGGACCTTGTGGTGGAGGAGGGGCTTGCCGGGTGAGTGTCAGCAGTTCAGCCAATCGATCAACCCCGATGGAGGCACCTACGGCAGGAACTTTGATACCGGTAAGGTTTTCTACCAAACCATCGTATCTTCCCCCTCCGCAGATAGAGCCCACTTGTCTTTTCCTTCCCTTACGGTCACGGTAAAAATCCAGCGATTCCACTTCAAATATCGGACCTGTATAGTATGCCATCCCACGTACCAAGGTGGGGTCAAAACGCACCTTGGAATCATCAAAACCACTGTTTTGCAATATGGAATCGATTCGTTCGAGTTCGGTTAATCCTCCGGTAAAGAGTGGGGTGTCAATTCCCTTTTCGGTCAATGACCGGAGCACTCCGGAACGTGATTGAGGTTCGGTAAAAGAGATGAAAAAATCCATAATCTTACGGACTAAATCATCCGGAAGATGCAATCCGTCGATAAAAGCTCCGGAATCATCTTTGCGTCCTTTGCCGAGTTCTTCGCTTACGCCTTGCATTCCGATTTTATCAGCTTTGTCGATGATTCTCAGAATGTTTTGTTCGTCGGCAGGGGAGTTCAAACCCAGATGTTGCAGCAGCCCGCTAAGCAACTTACGGTTGTTGACTTTGACAATGAAAGAGCCCGGTTTGAGACCTATCGCTTTCATGGCATCGGAAAGAATCATTATCGCTTCGGCATCCGCCGAAACATCTTCACTCCCAACGGTGTCGAAATCCAATTGCCAAAATTCGCGAAAACGACCGGGGTCTAATTTTTGCTCGAAACGGAATACCGGACCAAACTGATACCGGCGAAGGAGCGGCGCATTGCCGGAATGGACAATGTTTTTTTGGACGTCATTCCAGATTTTTTCGCTGTACATCCTTGCCAAAGGGGCGGTATGGTCATAACGCATAGCGAGAAAATGGTGCTCCATGATGACTTTGTCGTGCTCATCCCGCAGTTCTTTGCCGTCTTCCGCCAAGACCGGTTCCAATTCGGGATTGGGGAAAGAATAGACCCCGCCGGCAACCGTTCCGGATTCGGGAAGGTATTTCCCCAAGTTGTCCGCATATTCCAAGACCGGTGTGTCCCAGTGCTCGAAACCGTATTTACGGTACACTTCCGATGCTTTGGAGACAATATGCCACCGCAATTGATTTTGTACCGCATCAATATCTCTAAACCCTTTTATTTTGCGAGGAATGATACCTCTTTTTTTCTTTTCCATAGGTCGCAAAATTAGAAAAAAACTTTATAGCGGAATAAAAATATTTTCCGGCTTTCTTTTATGCTTCTTTGCTGTCATTTGACAGGAGATTTGAACATTTAAGAAATCAACTTGTTAGGGGTGTATTAAAAACGGATGCACCCTGCGGGAGTGCCGGATTAAGAGAAAAAATTGAATATACATCTAAAGAAAAAGATACAATGAAGTCCAAGCTGTTCACGAAGAGACCCTTGTTTTATTGGCTTATAGCGATATTGATAGCGGCTTCCGCTATGTTTTACCAGCGGGCTACGGGTCCTACTTATCCCAAAAAAGTGAAAGTAAACATAGGAGGCAATTCCTATAAATTAAGTTTGTTGCGTTCTCATGGAGGAAAAGATGATTGTGCTATTGAAATTGAGATTGCCGACAAGGACGTGAAGGGAAAAATGTTTTACAAACGTTATAAGTCCAAAGACCCGTGGACGGAAGTTGAGATGCAAAGAGAAGGGGATAAACTGACAGCTATGTTGCCTTGGCAGCCTCCTGCCGGAAAGCTCGCCTATTATCTCGAATTGGCGAAAGGCGGGAAGCCGGTTTTTGTGTCCCGTGAAGAACCGGTCGTCATTCGCTACAAGGGGGCGGTGCCATTGTGGATTTTGGTGCCTCATATTTTCTTTATGGTGCTTACCATTATTTTCTCGGCGGCAACCTTGGTTTTTGCTCTTGCCAATCATCCTTCGTATGAGCGCTATGCCTATACCGCTATTTCGGTGTTGATCATGGGAGGATTAATATTAGGACCAATCGTACAGAAGTTTGCCTTCGGCGAATATTGGACAGGAATACCTTTCGGCTATGATTTGACCGATAACAAGACCTTGTTTCTCTTTCTGGCTTGGGTGATCGCTTTGTTCATTCACCGGAAACGGAAAAACAGGTGGATTTTTGTGTTGGCTGCGGTTGCTGCTTTGGCTATTTATGCCATTCCTCACAGTGCAATGGGCTCCGAGCTCAATTATGAAACCGGTACGGTAGAACAATCAGATTTATAACTGAAAGATGTTAGTCCGGTTTTTTGAGCGGAGCGATATTTCCCGTTTTATGGGATTGCTGTTGCTTTTTTTGTTGCTTTTCTGGAAATCTTATTTTTTGAGTATCCCTGCACAGGGGGAATGCTATCTGGCACGTTTTTTTGTGTCGGGACTGACACCGCAAGTCAGGGTAAGTATTTCATTGTTTATCATTTTCCTGATGAGTATTTTGCTGTTTTTTTTCAGCAACGGCTTTAAGTTGGTCAATAATGATTCCATTATAGTGCCTACGGTTTATGTGCTTCTGCTGGGGCTTTTCCCATCCTACACTTTTTTCCCGGGTTTGTATTTGTTTCAATTGCTTTTGCTGTTGATGCTTTTCTTTCTTTTCAAGATGGGGACATCTTTTTATTTCGAACATTTGTTTTGGGGAACGTTTATCCTGGGGATTTCGGCTCTTGCCGACACGGCTTTTGTGTATTTATTTCCGGTGGTTTTGGTTTTTTTGTGGTTGAGGCGTATGCTTAATCTCCGTAGCTTGCTGATTAGCATAACCGGAATTTCGTTTCCTTTTTTTCTGTATCTTGTGTATTCCTATTTTTTCTTACATACCGGTGATGTCGTTGGTGGTACGGGATTCCGTTTTTCCTTTTTCTCTTTTGCCGGATTGCGTGAAAAATGGCTGGTAATCTTGTTGTTTTTATTACTGGTGATTTCTATATTCCAGGTTTTTAATAAGTTGTCCCGCTACCTGATCGAGGTGAGGAATGATATGATCCTGTTGAGTATGTTGTCGCTTGGGTTTTTGCTTTTTTCGTTTTTTATTTCTCCCGGCTATGAAGTGCCCGCCCTTTTGCCGGCTTCATTTTTAGTGGCTAAAATGTTGGAAATGAGCGCTCGTCCGCTGTGGAAGGATATTGCTTTTGCGGGTCTGTTTTTGATAGCTTTTTTTATGCATTTGTTTTATCTGAATTTTCTGTAATGGCTCTTTTATCTTGTTACGATGAGCGGCATGAATACGAACTCGGCTGTGATGAAGCCGGAAGGGGTTGTCTGGCAGGTCCGGTCTTTGCGGCAGCGGTAATTTTTCCCAAAGGCTATCATAATTCATTATTGGACGACTCCAAAAAACTCTCGGAAAAAAAGAGATTACGCTTGCGCGAAATGATTGTCCGGGATGCTTTGGCTTGGTCGGTCGCCTCCGTAGATTGTAGGGAGATAGACCGTATCAATATTTTGAATGCTTCGCTCTTGGCAATGCATCAAGCGATTGACAAAATAGCTGTCAAACCGGATTTTATTTTGGTGGACGGAAACCGTTTTAAGCCATATCATAATATTGAATATGAGACAATTATAAAAGGAGACGGCAAATATATCTCCATTGCTGCGGCATCCATTCTGGCAAAGACTTTTCGCGATGAACATATGCGTCGCTTGGCAGCCGAATATCCTCAATATGCTTGGGAGAAAAACAAAGGCTACGGCACCCGGGAACATCTTGCCGCCATTCGCCAATACGGCTTTACGGAATATCATCGTCGCAGTTTTCACCCGAATATGCAATTGAAATTTGATTTTTGAAAGCATTTTCTTTTTTACTACAATAAAATACTTACCTTTGCGCCGGAAAAATTAAAGAAAAAATGATATAATATGAAGAAAACAACCTTATTTATCTTGGGAATATTTCTTTTTGTAGTTACCGCAGGTGTACAAGCACAGGACAAAAAGAAAGATGATGAAAACGAATCGGCGTACAAATTTAAAATTATCAAAAAACTTCCTACGACTTCCGTCAAAAATCAAGGTCGTTCGGGAACTTGTTGGAGTTTTTCCTCTATTTCTTTCCTCGAATCGGAAATCTTGCGAAAAGGGCTGGGAGAGTATGATTTATCTGAAATGTTTATCGTGCGCAATACCTATTATGATAAAGGACTGAAATATGTTCGCTTTCACGGAAAAATGAACTTTGGTGCCGGTGGAGCCTTTCATGATGTTTTGGAAGTAATGGATAAATACGGTTTAGTGCCGGAGTCGGTATATCCCGGTATGAATTACGGAGATTACTTCAAGGTACACAATCACGGGGAACTGGATGACGTAACGAAGGCTTTCTTGGATGCCGTCATCAAAAATTCCAGTAAGACGTTGACCACTTCGTGGAAAAAAGCTTATGCGTGTATTTTAGATGCCTATTTGGGGGATTATCCTCATACTTTCACGTATAACGGGGAGAGTTATACGCCTAAGACCTTTGCCCGTAAATTGCAACTTCATGCGGACGATTATGTGGAAATAGGTTCTTATACCCACCATCCTTTCTATGAACGTTTTGTGTTGGAGGTGCCTGACAATTGGATGTATGACAAAATTTATAATGTGCCCCTTGATGATATGATGGAAATTATGTACAATGCCATTTCCAAAGGTTATACCATAGCTTGGGGAGCGGATGTGAGCGAAAAAGGTTTCTCTTGGAAAAACGGAATTGCCATTGTCCCGAGCGAAGAAAGACCCGATCTTTCCGGAACGGAAAAAGAACGTTGGGAGAAATTGACCGAAAGGGAAAAAAACAGGGCGTTGTACAAATTTGATAAGATTCTTCCCGAGAAAAAGATTACGCAAGAAATGCGTCAGCAAGGATTTGATGACTATGCCACTACGGACGACCATGGGATGCATATCGTGGGGCTTGCCGAAGATCAAAACGGGAATAAATATTTTATCGTGAAAAATTCATGGGGAAACAGTAATCATATTTACGACGGATATTTCTATGCTTCCGATGCTTTTGTGAGACTCAAAACGATTGATTTTGTCGTCCATAAAGATGCGATTCCGAAGCATATACGTAAAAAGTTAGGTTTGTAAACCGGGCTCAGCAATGATGTACAAAAAGGTTTGAAATATGTTGCGGCATTTTCAAACCTTTTTTTGAAAGGAACAGATGCAAAAAAGAATAGGGTCATATTATCTTGAGTTTACCGTTTTTTTTAGCGGTGCTTTTGTGATGGCATACGAAATGTTAGCTTCCCGTATTTTGGGACCCTATCTGGGTACCTCCATTCAGGTGTGGACTATCATTATCGGCATATTTCTGATAAGTCTGAGCCTGGGCTACATATTGGGGGGCAGGTGGGCAGACCGGAGACCGGAACATTCTTTGCTGGGGAAGATTATGCTCTCGGCAAGTATATTGATATTGCTTAGCGGCTTCGTCTATAGAAGCGTATTGCTTTTTATTGCTACGCATACCCCTTTGCTACTTGCCTCCGTGTTGGCTTCTTTGTTGCTATTCGCTTTCCCGGCATTTTTGTTGGGAATGGTCTCTCCCTTTGCGGTTAAACTGCGGTTGAAGCAGCTTCAAAAAGCCGGTTCGACAGTAGGGACACTCTACTCTATATCGACCTTTGGGAGCATATTAGGTACGATATTGACGGGATTTTATTTTATTCCTCATTTTCCGGTTTCCTCTATCATTATCGTTATGTCCGCCGGATTGTTGTTGATAAGTTTAGGGCTGTTTTTAAAATTTGATGTGCGAGAAAAATAATAGATTTTCCATGAAAAAATACCGTATTCTGTTTCTGTTGCTCTTTTCGTTGCTTTTCTTTGCTTGCGGTTCACATAAAGCGAAGCCAAAAACCTTGCGGATAGCTGTCTCTAAGGCGGTACCCGAAAAGTCGTACCGCTATTACAGACGTTGGTTGAAATATGGGGATTCGACTGTCGAAATCTTTGATATGTATCATCTGGGGCTGGACTCTGCTTTAAAAATGTTGGCAAATTGTGATGCGCTTTTGCTTACGGGAGGAGAAGATATTGAAGCCCGGAGATACGGTTTGGAAGATACCGCTCATTGGTGCGCAGCACCCAACCTGCGGAGGGATAGCATTGAGTTTGCGCTGATAGCGGAAGCTTACCAAAGACGAATGCCGATCATGGGTATCTGCCGGGGACATCAGCTTATCAATGCGTATTTCGGCGGTACCTTGTATTTTGATATTCCCAAAGAATTGGGGACATCGGTCGTGCATCGTTGCGCCCGGGCGGACACTTGCTTCCATGCGGTTCGCATTGTTGATTCTTCCCTATTGTTCAGGATATGCGGCGTCCGGAAGGGCAGGGTCAACAGTGCCCACCATCAAGGAGTCCGGAATTTGGCACCCGGATTTCTTTCCAATGCGACCTCCGGAGATGCGTTGATAGAGTCCATATCCATTGCCGATAGCCTTTATCCTTTTTTGTTGGGCGTACAATGGCATCCCGAACGCCTGAATTATGATGAAAATCCCCTGTCGGGAAAGATTGCAAAATATTTTTTGAAAAAAGCCCGGGCTTTTGCGAAGAAGTAATTACTGCTTTTTCATGCTATGAATGTGTCCGGATATAACAGTGCCTTGTTATCGGATGCATATTTTCAAGTATCTTAATAGATTGCTTGGTAAGTCTATAAAAAGCATTTTCAGGGAATTAGCTCCCGTTCAAAATAACATTCTTCTGCTGTAGGTAGGGAACAAAATGATTTAATCAAAAAATTTTTTGTAAAAAAATTTATTTGGTTAATAAAAATTTATTTACCTTTGTCTCGATAATGATTATTTATTATGAGGGTAGGCGGCAGACAACAAAATATCCGGGGCGAAGCGTTTTTGGGACACAAAAACATTCAAACAACTATGATATACACCCGCCTATGTGATACTGTAAAACGTAATATCATATCCTCCATGGAGGATTTAAACCTTAATATGGATAAAAACCCCGACAAATTTTGGGGTTTTGTCGGGATATAATATAGTTGGGCGTCAGCTATTAAAAACAAAGAAACCTACCGATAATGAAAGAAATAAAACAAAGCAAAGATGGTATTGAATATATTACGGCAGTATTGTATGAAAAGCCTTTAACTGTAACAAGAGCTATGTTATGGAAGATAAAACATAATCATAGTGAAAATGATGAAATAGCTGTAAAAATTGGTCGATATAGAAAAAAGAAAGGTCCTTTTGATTTGACATTTGAAGCATTAGAAAATTCATCGCCTAAAAGTGAATTGACTTTAAAAGGAGATGAATTTGAAGGATTACTCAATTTTATTGAAAGCCATTATGAACCTTTTGAAAAAGGTGTAAAAAAATTTATTCCAATAGGAGACGATTTTCAAGCAGATAATGT
>WFZU01000239.1 GCA_015489405.1 Bacteroidales bacterium | reverse complement strand
ATTCACAGGTTATTAACAGTTTTTCATCATTTTTCGATAGAAAACAAAAACAGCCGGAAAACCGGAAAAATACACCTAAAACACTATACATCAACAACTTACACACAACATTAGTTTTTTTTCGTTTTTTCTGCAAAGAAGGAACAATGGATTTCTATCCACTTAGTAAACAAATTTTTGTTAATTATTCCTTATTTGTTCCTTCTTTCTTTGTTTTATTAAATCTATTTTTGTAGATGTAAAATCCCGAAAAAACAGGTTTATGAAAAAGTTAGTATTTTTATTGTTCATTTCGCTCTTTATCAGCTATGAAACGGTGAACGGGCAATCGTCCGAAAAACACAAATGGTACGTGAATGGAAGTGCCGGTATTGCACAAGCCTATGGAGACGTTCAAGATCACAATAATCCGGTCGGCAAATTCAAGGGGGAAACGGATATTGCCTATGGAATTCGTTTGGCGAAATACGTAAGTCCGGTTTATGCGGTACACCTTCAATATATTATGGGGCAAATGAGGGGGCAACGTTTGCGGAGAGATTTTACGTTCTCCAACCATTTTCAAAATATCCAATTGGGAGCTACCGCCAATCTGAGCAGCATTATTTTCGGAGAGGATCCGGAGCGAAAATTCGTAATTTACGGTTTGACCGGACTCAGCCTCTCACTATATCAAACGGATGTTTCCAGTCTCACTACCGGTGCGGGTTTAGACGAAAGTGGTAAGCCGGTGGGAGAAGATAAGATAAAAAAAGGAACGGCATTAGGCTTCCCGATAGGGGTGGGATTAGCCTACAATCTTAGCAATAATTTTTCCATAAATATGGGAACAACTCTTAATCTATTGGATAACGACCGCCTGGACGGGATTGTTTCGGGAAAGAGAAACGACGCTTTCTACTATACCAGTTTGGGTTTGTCTTATAATTTTCTACCTAAGCCGGAGCCTGTCGAACAACAACCGCCAGTCCCCGAAGAAACCATCGCGCTGGATACTACCGGCATAAATGTCCCGGATGACGCCATAAACCTCAGATATGTTTTTCCGGAAAAAATATACTCGGGAGAAGATTTTGAATTTCAATGTGTCATCAACAAAAGTAATCTGACCGGAAAAGCTGAATTGATGCAAATCCTGCCGATCGGATTTCACCTGAATGATACTGTTTTTGACGGTGCAGACCGTTCGGAATTTCAAAATTATATTTTGAAAGCGTATTGGGACAATATGTCCGAAGACAGTATAATTACCATCAACTATCACGCACATTTGGACGATATATTCGGATACCTTCCGGTAACAAGTGTCTTGTATATAGACAAAACAGGAAAGGAATATACATTTGACACCAATATATTTATTGAAAAAGAACATCCCGAGGAAATTGCCGGAACGGAACAAAATAATGAAAAAGAACCGGCGGAAGAAATGGTTGCTACGGAGGAAAACGGTGGCGTGGAAAATACGGAAGTAAGTCCTTCCGGAAGCTTGGTGGATAATACTTCCACCCAACATGAGGAAGAAACAATAATTGCAAACGAGGAAGAAACGGTAACTGCAAACGAAGCAGAGACCACAATATCGAATGAGGAAAACCAACCCCTGACAGACGCAAATGTTTCCGAAGTGGAAATTGATACTACCGGTATTCAAGAAGCGGAGAGCACTACTCAAAACGAAGAAGAAACCGGCAATATTGCCGCCGAAACTTCTACCGGCGTTTCCGGTGAAGACGAAACGATACAAGAGAATGACAATTACGATACAAGCAAGGCTGCTGAAAGTTATTCCGCCCCGGGTGAAATAGAGTACAGAGTACAAATAAGGGCTGCATACAAAGCTCAATGTTCACTCTCGGCACTGGCAAAAAAATATGATCTTAGTGATCCTATCAAAGAAGACCACATAGGTAATTGGTACCGGTATTCCGTAGGTTCTTTCTCTACGCTTACCGAGGCCAAAGAATATCGAAAATCGATTATTCGTCAACATGGAGTAATAGATGCTTTCGTAGTTGCCTACAAAGACGGAGAACGTCTCAACTCCATAAGCGAATTGAAAGAACTTAAGGGAGCCAATTCATACAAACCGAATACAACGTATTCCGAATCAGGCAGAGTGTATCGCGTTCAAATAATGGCTCTCTTGCATCATCGTATAGAGCCCGCCGATCTTCAATCCATGTACAGCCTGGATCAGGAAGTCAGCGAAGAAACTTACGGACAATGGAGAAAATACGTAGTAGGTAATACAAATTCCCTGGAAGAAGCGAAATCCCTAGTGAAGCAGATGAAAGATCATGGAATATCAGATGCCTTTATCGTAATTTACGATAACGGTAGAAGATTGAATGTTTTCGGGATTTAAAATCTTCTTCTAATCTTGATCTTCCGATGAAAGGGCATCCTCCGGGATGCCTTTTTTTATTGAACAAAAAACGGAGTACGAATAACAGGGAATTGCCGGAAAGAATTGAGAATCAGGATACTGAAGGACAGTGTAAAACTACCATCATTCAGTCAACAAACAGGTCTCCGGTGCGGCTACAATCCCAAATCCATAGCCATCAATTCGGCTATATCGTAATTTTTGATACGTTCTTCCTGATTTTTGTATTTTATACCATCGGTCATCATCACCATGCAAAAAGGACAGGCGGTAACGATAATATCCGCACCCGTGGACAAGGCTTCTTCGGTACGTTCGATAAAAATCTCTTTTTTCCCTTTTTCGGCTTCCTTGAACATCTGTCCCCCGCCGGCGCCACAACAGAGAGCATGACTACGATTGCGCGGCATCTCTACTTTCATGCCGGCAATAGCACTCAAGACCTTCCGTGGAGCCTCATAAATTTCATTTCCGCGCCCCAGATAGCAGGGGTCGTGGTAGGTCATTTTTGAGTTTTCAAAAAGTTTGGATTGGGGTTTCAGTTTCCCCTCACGTATCATTTGTTCCAAAAATTGGGTATGGTGAATGACTTCATAATTGCCTCCGAAATCGGGATATTCATTTTTCAAAGTATTGAAATCATGCGGGTCGCAAGTGATAATTTTTTTCACCTCATATCCGTTCAACACCTCGATATTCATCATTGCCTGCATCTGAAAAAGCATCTCGTTTCCTGCCCTGCGGGCAACATCGCCACTGTCCATCTCTTCGGTTCCCAAGACAGCATAATCAACCTTCAAATAGTGCAGAATCTTAACAAAAGCACGGGTAACCTTTTTATAACGGTCATCAAAAGCACCGGCGGAGCCTACCCAGAAAAGAAATTCGGGCTTTTTGCCGGCGGCAGCTACTTCTGCCATTACGGGAACGGTAATTTTATGATTTTCCATAGTATTTCCTTTTCAATTTATAAAGCTTCCGTCCATTGCAAACGGTCGTCTTGAGCATATTGCCAGGGCGCACCATTGTTTTCAATATTGCTGAATACGGCGTTCAATTCCGCAGGAGCCGCCGCTTCTTCCATTACCAGATACCTCCGTAAGTCAATAATGATACTCGGGTGATGAATATTGATAGGACACTCTTGCGCACAAGCATTACACAATGTACAAGCCCACAACTCTTCTTCGGTGATATAATCACGCAACAACGCCTTGCCGTCATCGTAGGTCAAGCCCTCCTTAATCATTCCCGGACCTTTTTCTTTCATACGGGCACGCACGTTCATAATGATTTTACGCGGAGAAAGAATTTTTCCCGTAAGGTTTGCCGGACAGACGGAGGTACACCTGCCACATTCGGTACAAGCCAAAGAATTGAGGTAATTTTTCCATGTCAAGTCCTCTACATCTTTGGCACCGAAACGTTGTATTTCTTCTTCCGCTTCGCTCGATGCAAAATCCGCATTGGGGTCCAACATCAATTTAACTTCTTTGGTGATAGCCGGCATATTGTCGATATAGCCGAGCGGTTCCAAGCGGGAAACAAACACACTCGGGATAGACATAAAGACATGAAAATGTTTGGAATAGGGCAAGATATTGGCAAATACAAAGATACCAATGATATGAAACCACCAGAAAAATTCGTGCCAAAAGCGGGGATTGGATGTGTGTACAAACGAACTCAGCCAATGGCTGACCGGATAAACGCCGGCATAATCCTCAGGATGAAGACGTATATAAAAAATATTCATTCCCAGAAGGGAAACCATCAAAAAGAAAATAATCAAAAGCGCTATTAAAGCATCATAATGCGAAACCGCTTTCATCTCCATTCCTTCAAAGCGCCGAATCCCGAAAAACAAACGCCGTGCAATGAAAATCAGGGTGATAATCGCAATCAACAGAGCAAAAACATCTCCTGAAGCCATGAGCGCATCATAAAACCAACCGAGGAAAGAAAACACCCGTTCCGTTCCAAACAAGCCGTCTATCAACATCTCAAGACTTCCAAAAAGAATCACCAGAAAGCCCCACAGAACAATCGCGTGAAGAAAACCTGCAAAAGGAAAACGAAAGATTTTTGTCTGTCCGATAGCGACCTTTAAAGTGAGTACGAAACGTTTCCCCCAGTCCGAAATAGGATACGGACGCGTAAAACGGAAATAGGCAAAAATACGCCGCATAGTGTAGGCAAACACGCCCAGAGTTAATAGAAAAACGAATGCAAAAACCACCTGTTTTACCATAGATTAATTCTTTAAAAAAATAATTTACAAGAGTACAAAGAAATTTGTTTGGAATGAGAAAAAATTAAGAAAAATATTTAGCTCCACTCTCCACAAAACAAAACAGGAATTACAACAAAGGGAAAGCAACTTTCACATAATGTTACAGATTTATACGCTCCTGACTTTCAACAGAAAACGACAAGCCTTTTCCGCTTGCCGCACAGCTTTTCCGCACGGATATACCGCAAGAAACAGTCAGTGTTTGTCCATAAAGACAAGAGCTTGAGCCGGAATGTTCGAATTCAAGGCTTGTGAAGTTCTGAAAGCAAAGGAGTTGACTTAGGTCAATGCGATGCATTGAGCTTGCCGAAAAGACCGGTTTCAGAACGAGCGTAACGCAGAAGCCGGACATTATAGACAAGCTCAAATTAGTCGCAAATGAATAAACTATTTTAATTTTTCAAATTTTCATTGCCTTTGTCCTGACAAACAAAAGAATTTCTTTGAGAGATATGCTAAACCGGTTTAAGTTTTTGCTTCTCTAAAAAGAAAAAATGTTGTTTTTTTGTTTTCCTATTGTAAACGACTACTGTTTTCTCATTGTTCCATTTTGAAAGGGATTTATCCTGAGGATAAACCGTAAACATTAAGG
>WFZU01000238.1 GCA_015489405.1 Bacteroidales bacterium | reverse complement strand
ATATAGAATTTTTTCTTTTGGAGGTTAACATGAAATCTTCTCTTAGTACGTCTTTTGGAGTGAGATACATTGTTCCCTACCATCATCTTCTTTCCTGTTATTTCACAAATACGAGCCATCTGTATATACCTTTAAATTATTTACTTAACAAAATTTTATCGGACTGCAAAAGTCATACTTTTTTTCAAACAGACAAATATTTTTTTGATTTTTTTATGACAATTTATTAAGAATTTGTATGAGTGTGTTAAGTTGTTGTTTTTCAGTTGTTTGTGCTTTTTATCTTCTTCTTGCGTAAATTAAAATATAGTACATCAGCGTAGCCAATGCAGATATGGCAGCTACTACGTAGGTGTAAGCCGCAGATTTTAGCGCATCTTTTGCATATTGTTGGTTGACTTCCGTACTAATATTACTTCTTTTCATCCAAGCGAGCGCTCTCCGGCTGGCATCTATTTCGACCGGAAGTGTGATGAGTGAAAAAAGTGTGCTCGCTGCGAACATTATGATACCGGCAAGGAGGAGTTGAGGGAAAGTTTGCACCAGTATAATACCGGCGAGGAGAACCCACTGAACCCAACGTGAGGTAAAACTAACGATAGGTACTAACCGGGAACGCAATTGCAACCAAGAGTATGCGGTAGCGTGTTGAACGGCATGACCGCATTCGTGAGCTGCGACTGCTGCAGCCGCAATATTTGCTTGATTGTAAACGGATTCGCTGAGATTGACGGTTTTCTTTGAAGGATCGTAGTGGTCGGTCAGCATACCTCTGACCGAAACTATGGTAACGTCATGAATCCCATGGTCGTGTAGCATCTTTGCTGCAATCTCCCGCCCTGTCATAGAGATAGGAATTTGGGAATATTTCCTGAATTTTTGTTTAAGACGGGCACTCACCAGATAGCTCAGTAAGGTGATAAGCCCGAACAAGGTATAAACACCAATCATTTTTTTTCTATTTTTATTTCTCCCGGAACAAAATCCGATATATCTTTTCCGAATTTATATATTTCTCTCACAATGGACGAACTGATAGACGCAAATTGCGGGTCGGTTAATACGAAAAGTGTTTCAATCCCACTATCCAATGTTTTGTTCACCTGTGCTATTTGCTGTTCGTATTCAAAGTCAGAGCCTGAACGCAATCCACGGATAATAAAGCCCGCCTCCTCTTGCCGGCAGAAATCTACCGTTAAACTATGGTAGGATTTGACGCTAACTTTGGGCTCATTTTTATACACTTCCTCTATCCAACGGATACGTTGAGAGAGCGGAAAGAGACCGGTTTTGTTTGCATTATCCCCGATGGCGATAATAATTTTGTCAAAAAGGGGCAACACCTTGCCCACCACGGATTGATGTCCTTTGGTGAAAGGGTCGAAAGTGCCGGGAAAAACAGCGGTTTTCATAAGGTGAATATTTGGAAATAATGCAATGCTATTTCATCATCTCATCTACCACTTCGTTGCGGAATTGCAAAAGCGTAGGACGAAGATACGAATCTCCGTTGGCACCATAATTCATCACGTAGGTAAAACTTACGTTTTGATTGGGGAAATAGAACAAATCGGCACTGTATGCCAGATCTTTGCCGCGATGACCGAAAGCGTATTGCGTGCTGTCTTCGCGTGTTTGGAAGTCCCGGAAACAGCCCAACCCAAACCAGCGTTCATCATTGACCGGGTCCGGAGTAACATTGCCGGTCATTTGGTCAATGCTCTCTTGACTAATGACGGTTTTGTCAATAAAAACCGCTTTTAGAAATGTGTAAAGGTCTGCCGTACAGGAATATATGCCATTGTATCCATTCCCGTTTCCGGTGAAATAATCGGTCAGATTTTGAATGGTATTGCCGGAATTGTAAAGGTCATAGTAGCCTTGTGCAACATTGGGCGGCAGCCGGTCAAAGGTATGATAGACCGTATTCTCCAAATGGAGCGGATCCAAAATCTTTTCGTGAAGCAGTTGCCCGTGTTCTTTGCCGGTAGCATGCTCCATAACGAGCGAAAGAAGCAAATAATTGCTATTGGAATAGGAGGCACTCGTTCCCATTTCAAAATTGGCATCTCTGTCGTAGATAAAGTGCACCAATTCTTCGCCGGTCCATTCCCGCGAGGGATTGTTTAACACATTCAGGTAAAATGTAGGATCATCGACAATGTCGTAAATCCCCGAAGTGTGGTTCAACAGGTTGCGTATGGTAGCTTTATCCGCATTTTGGACGTGATCTATGATTTCTTTGGGGAGATATTTCGATATTTTGTCATCCAGCGAAAAGACGCCTTCCTCTATCAGTTTAAATGTCAAGGTACCCATAAAAAATTTGGTTACACTGGCGACTTTTGAAATGGTACATTTGCGCATCGGCACATTGTTTTCGAGGTCGGCTTTTCCGGCTGACCCCATCCAGACACCGTCCGAATCTTGCACCAAAAGGCTCACTCCCGGCAAGCCCAACGCCACATATTTGTCCAAAATGGCTTGATATGCCTCCGCTTTCGGATGATTGGGGGTAACAAAATCATAGGTCTTGTCGCAGTCAGCGGTTTTCTCAATGACTGATTTCTTACATGCACCTGCGGTGAAAAGCAGGATGATAAACAAAAATATGGTATTTTTCATGATGCTCATTGTTTTTTTTATTTTGTAAAGTGTAATTTAATCCCCAAATGTACGGCAGTTGCCGGCAGGACGGGAACATAATTGGCAACGAAAGGTCCGTGCATCCAAAATTGATATTTGAAAAACAAGGGAAAAGGCATACATGCCGCTTGATAATCTACTTCCATTCCAATGGAACCCATAAATTGGGGACGACCCCAACGGGAAGTCCGCTGATATTCATTGTCTATCATCCGGTAAACGGGAAAATCTGCAATGGATTGTTCGAGTCCCAAACCTAAGGATACTCCGGCGCTCAATCCGGAAGAGAAATGTCGCATATAGGCAAATTCCGAATACAACATGATTCCGTGTTCGGAGAAACGGTGAAAGAAATAGCCAAGGTTGAAGGTTTGATAGATACGGTTAACGGGATTCTTATTCCAAGCGTGTGAGGTGCCTATGGAAATACCCGGATGAATAGGGGTTGAGGTGATGCCGAAGGTGCCACCAAAGGGCATCTGCGGAGAATTGTTAAATATCGAAACGGAAACCGGAATGGTCTTTTTCGTTTCTTTGTTCTCTTGGGGCATGCCTGTCATGGTGATGAACAAGAGCAGGCTAATTAAAACATTCTTCATTCTTTTTCTTTTGTGATTAGTGAATTTCAAACAGGTTGCAAAGGTAATATTATTTTTGAAACCGGGAGATTTCGCTCCTTTGATTTCCTGTGTGCTTGTATATGTTTGATCGTTAGTGGTTTATGTGTTTGGTGAGCGGTCTCAAAATGACTGCTTTTAAGGCTTCCCGTCCGGGGCTCATGTTGTGAATTAGCGGACAGAGAGTTCGAAAATACTTTTTCCGGTCTTCCGGAAGCCTATCTTTTGCAGGTATTTTTCATGTTTTTTGTGATAGGATTTCGTGATAATTTTTCTTAAACGGAGGTCATCATTTAGGAGATGGCGGTTGTGAAAAAAATACATCCCGGGTTTGAAATCACGATAGGGGGCAATGGTGTAATCCAAAATAATTTCCAGGGTGTCCGGACTGATTTTTTTGGAGATAATCACACCGGCAACTTGCATATCCCGCAAAATAAAAAAACAGCGATTGGACTCCAAAGGGAGATAGCGGTATTCCGGAAAAAATTGCTTAATGTCCTTTTGGTGAAAATGTAAAAAATCTTTCAAATACTTATTATCGTATTTTATCTCAAGATAGCGAAACAGTTCCTGCTTCCGGTACAATTTTACCAGGTAATAAATATTGATACACATAATAAGTCCGTTGGTGATAGCTACCGGATAAGCCCCTAATGCAATTCCGTAGATAGTAAAAAGCAAATTACCAATAAGACTGAACCAGCGCAGGCGGACAATGGAAGTGAAAAGCATCGCAAGCGCTACAAAAAAGGAGGCAAGATAACCCGTAATATTTATTATTTCTATCAT
>WFZU01000237.1 GCA_015489405.1 Bacteroidales bacterium | reverse complement strand
GCCAGTTCATCCGGCTTATACTTTTTGATAATCGCATCTACTTCCTTAAAGATAGCACGGAGTTTCAGAGCATGATTTTCCAATTTTCGCAAATTTATCACACCAAACTTAATTAATTGTACCTTTGCACCCTGAATAAGGATGAGACTATAGCCCATCATATTGGTGCCGGGGTCGATGCCTAAGATGATTCGTTCGCGCTGCAAAATATTATATTATGAAATGGATTGCAAAGATAAGAAATAATAAATATTCGAATACAATTATTCGGATTCTTATTTTCATTGCAACCTATTATTTCCTATACACCGAACTCTTTGCCCACAAAAGGCTCTCTGTGGTATTGCAAGCCTTTGAAAACTCACTGGACACGCATACGTTCCATGTTTATCTTATCCCTGTCCTCTTGCTGATGCCGGTCAATTGGGCACTGGAAACCCTCAAATGGAAATCACTGATCAACAAAATTGAAAGGCTTTCTTTTTGGCACGCCACCCAAGCCGTTTATTCCGGCATCTCGGTCAGTATGTTTACGCCAAACCGCATCGGAGAATGGTTCGGCAGAATCTTTATTCTGGAAAAAGCCAATCATATCCGGGCGGTGATTATCACGATATTGAGTGGAATGGGGCAACTTTTTATCACCATTGTGGTCGGAATCTTGTCTATGGCTGTTTTCCTCAAAATCTATTATCTCGGGGACCATTCCGGCTTCCTTTTCTCCGTCATTCTCTTTGTCGCATCCATCATTGTAGCAAGCTCCATTCTTATCTTTTTCAATATCAATCTGCTCCCGTTAATCATTCACAAACTGCTCAAAAAAAGTTTCCGGAAAATCAATTATTATGTAGATATTGTCTCACAATTTTCCTACAAGGAATTGAATTTTGTGCTCCTGATTAGCTACCTGCGATTTTTCGTATTTTCTTTGCAATTTTATCTTTCCTTGCGAATGTTTTCCGTCCGGATACCTTTTTTTCACGGGATGTTGCTGATTGGTGTTTTCTATTTCGTGATGACGGCTATCCCCACGATAGCCCTTGCCGAGTTGGGTATCAGAGGGACTATTTCCATATTCTTTTTTCAACTTTATTTCACCCACTTCCAAGCCGGTACGGAATTTCTGAAAATGAACGTGGTCGCCGCTTCCTATATGGTGTGGATTGTAAACCTGGTAATCCCCGCCGTCATCGGTTCTTTTTTTGTATTTCATCTCAAATTCATACGGAAAGAAAAGCCCGGAGCATTGCCAATCGATGAAATTAAGGTTCCCAAAAACTAAATTATGGCGGTAGTTTTCAGTATTCTGCTTCTCATTTTATACGGCATCTTCACCGGACTGTTTACCCTTTCCTGGTACAGGATGAAAGACTACAAGACGCAGAAGTCCACTACCCACAATCTTTTTTTGAGCATCATCATCCCGGTACGCAACGAAGAAGCCAATCTCCTCCGGCTCTTGGATAGTATTAAACGGCAAACGTTTCCTTCGTATCTGTTTGAAATCATTATCATTGACGACCATTCTACCGACCGCACGCTTTCGCTGGCAAAAGCGTTTCAACAAGCCCACCCGGAACTCATCATCCAAATCATCCAAACCCAAGAAAACGCTAAGACAGGAGCCTACAAAAAAAACGCCATCTCACAAGCCATACGGGTCGCTGCGGGAGAACTTATTATCACCACCGACGGAGATACGGTAACAGAACCGCACTGGCTGCAAGAAATTGCCTCCTATTACCGGCAAACAAAGGCAAAAATGATTGTGGGACCGGTCAAATATGAAGGCGAACAAAATATATTTGAAAAAATGCAATCCATCGAATTTCTGAGTCTGATAGGTATCACTGCCGGTGCTATCGGAATCCGTATGCCCTTGATGTGCAATGGTGCCAATCTGATATATCAAAAGTCCGCTTTCGAGGAGGTCAACGGCTACGAGGGAGACCGTTTCACTTCCGGAGATGACGTAATGTTAATGCTCAAAATAAAAAAGAAGTTCGGTGCGTCAAGTATCCGTTTTCTGAAATCTCCCCGGGCATTTGTCCATACATCCGCCCAAAAAAACCTGCGGGACTTTCTCATTCAACGCGGACGCTGGGCTTCCAAAAACAAACATTTTCAACCGGCAATTTCGGCAGTCGCACTGCTCGTTTTTTTAACCAATTTTATGCTCGTCCTTGATTTCTTTTTTGCCCTGTCAGGTCTCCTGCCATTTACATATTTACTTTTGTTTTTGCTCTCTAAGATGCTCATAGACTTTCCGTTGGTCGCCGGAATATTAAAATTTGCTAAAAAACGAAGACTATCCGTATTTTTTATACCTTTGGCAATTATTTATCCTTTATACATCGTGGTAAGTGCGATTTACGGAATGTTTGGAAAATTCACTTGGAAAGGAAGAGTTTACACAAAATAGAATGTTATGTTAAAGCCTATAAAACGCATTGAATACAAATACATTAGAGAACAACTCCGCAAATATGACAAGCGTGTGGTTTTTGAAAAAACCAATATTGTCCCCGATTCGAGCGACCTGCGCGAAAGCATTTCTAACTATATCGACTATCAAGCCATCTCCCGGAAATCGGTTTTGGGAATTGATATGGTGCAGTATTCCTCCTACGGAAATAGCGAGCAAACCCTCCTCCCCTTTCTTTTCAAAACAATATTCAACAAGACCATCAAGCAGTGCTTGAAATACCATCCCTATATTTTTCAAAAATACACGGCAAAACATATTCAACGCAATTTTGTGAGCACCGGCGACGGAGGATTTCTGATATTGGACAATCCCATTCATTCCCTGGTTTTTGCCGCTAACTTTGCAGTCATCTTACGGGCATATAATTCCTATCACTTCTACCCCAAATTGAGAGACATCGTAGGACAAGTGGTGATGCGCTATGCGATGACCTATGACAAAATTTATGCCTATGAAAGCGATTATTTCGGAAAGGGGATTATCAACAACTCGCGGATTATGGCAAAAGACAATCTCAACCGTTGTATGATTGACGAAAACACACATAATTGGTTTATTACCAATATGGACGGCGAAGAGAATCTACAAATTGTTACCCTCGATGATATCGCCAACATCTACGAATTTGAACAAAACTACGACCCCGGACTGAAAGAACTGGGAGATGAAATATTCGAAGAAAACTACTCCCGGAAATACGGCATCATCAATTCCGACATTTTACAATTTGGCACTATCAAATCCAAACAAACGGAAATAAGCATCTACAACCTCCATATCCAAATCACACTGAGACTCAGGGACGATGAGAATCCCGAAAAAAACAGACTGATCACCGTCAGTCTTGGAAATCTAAATACTATCGGAATTTAATAGACAATTAATCAAGCAAAAAAACAGTCAAACAAAAATGAAAAAAAACACCCTCGTATTGTTGTTAGCCACATTGGTTTTTATTGCCTGCAATCATCCGGAACAGGATAAGGGCTATACGTTAAACATTCATTTCAAGCCCTCTTTCACAGGCAATGTCCGCCTATTGGCACGAGAGAGAGGTGCTTGGAAATTGATTGATTCCACCACGGTGGAAAATAATCAAGCAAGCTTTTCCGGAAGCCTGTCAAGCCCGCAAATGTATTATCTCAAACTTCAAGGAGACAATGCCTATCAACCGGTATTTATGGAAAATTCGCAAATCAACCTCCAACTCAATCCCGATTCGGTTGGAGAAGGAAAGATTACAGGTTCATCCGTGCAAGCCGAATATGATGAATTCCTGCAAAAAGACCGGGAATACACCAAACTCCTCCAAGGGGCTTGGACTGCATACAAAACGGCACAAGAAAACAGGGATTCTATCAAAATGTCCCAAGCGGAAGCCCTCTACGACAGTACGGAACAGAGAGAAAAAATATTTGTCCTGAATTACTGCAAACAGCATCCTGCCCAATTTTCCACCCCCTACATCCTTTACAGGAACCTCTACAAATTCAAGTTAAATGATCTTGAGCCGGTGGTATCCCTTTTAAGTCCGCAAGTCATCGCCTCCAAATACGGAAAAGACCTGATGCAACATGTCGAAAAACTCCGGAGCGTTCAAACAGGAAAGCCCGCACCCGAAATTGCGCTGGCAGACACCAACGGCAAAATCTTCAAACTTTCCGGACTAAAAGGAAAATATGTGCTCATTGACTTCTGGGCTTCTTGGTGCAATCCCTGCCGTGCCGAAAACCCCAATGTCGTAGCTGCCTACCGGAAATATCACAAAGACGGCTTCGATATTCTGGGCGTATCCCTGGACAAAAATAAAGACCGCTGGATAGAAGCAATACACGAAGACGGACTTAGCTGGCACCACGTTTCCGACCTCCAAGGATGGAACAATGCCGCTGCCAGAAAATATGCCATCAACTCCATCCCTTCCAATCTTTTGATAGACCCCGAAGGAATTATTATTGGCAAAAACCTCAGAGGAGAAAAATTACAAAAGACCTTGGCAAACCTGTTCGACACAAAATAATGTATCACTCCTGCGGAGAATAATAACCTATGTATTCCGTACGGACAAAAAAAGAATCGTATGAATGAATATCACCAAATCATAGCCAAAAATCTCGGACTGACGGAAATACAAGTTTTCAATGTGGTGCTGTTGCTGGAAGAGGGAGCGAGTATCCCTTTCATCGCACGCTACCGCAAAGAGATGAGTGGAGGTCTGAACGAAATCCAAATAATGCAGATCAGGGACGAACTGCACCGCCTCAAAGAAATGGACAAACGCCGGGATTATATCTTGAAGACCATTGAGGAGCAAGGAAATCTCAGCAAAGAATTACAAGAAAAAATCATTGCCGCCAAAACGCTTAACGAACTGGAAGACCTCTATCTCCCCTTCAAACCCAAACGCAAAACGAAAGCCACCAAAGCACGGGAGCAAGGCTTGGAGCCCCTCGCCAAACAATTGATGGTGCAGACACATACTAATGTAGAAGAACTGGCAAAGCGCTACATCCATCCGGAAAAAGAAATTCATACCGGAGAAGAAGCTTTGGAAGGCGCTCGCAACATCATTGCCGAATGGGTCAATGAACATTCCTATACCCGGAAAAAATTAAGACGCCTTTTTGAAAAGAGAGCCTATTTGAAGGCGCAAGTGATGAAGAACAAAGAGCATACCGGCGTCAAATACAGAACTTATTTCGACCATTCCGAAAAAATCGCTACCGCTGCCTCCCACCGCATTCTGGCAATTTTCAGAGGCGAAAAAGAAAAGATACTTCGCGTCAAAATTGAGCCCGACCCCCAACAAGCGATGACCATCCTAAGCAACATTTTCATCAAAGCAGACAATGCCTCCTCCCAACAAGTAGGGATGGCACTGACAGACAGCTACAAACGACTTCTGCAACCTTCCCTTGAAACGGAAATGAGGGCACAGCTCAAAGAAAGAGCAGACCAAAAAGCCATTGAAGTTTTCACCGGTAATGTCCGGCAACTTCTTATGGCACCTCCCTTGGGTGCTAAACGTGTGTTGGCGCTGGACCCGGGTTTCACCAGCGGATGCAAATTGGTCGTCTTGGACGAACACGGAAACCTGAAACACAACGAAACCATCTATCCTCATCCTCCCAAAAATGAAGTTCGCCAATCGGCGAACAAGCTCAAAAGTCTTGTCAATGCCTATGCCATTGAGGCTATCGCTATCGGCAACGGTACCGCCGGAAGAGAAACCGAAAATTTTGTCCGGAAAATCCGTTTCGACCGTGATGTGATGGCGATTATGGTTAATGAAAGCGGTGCTTCCGTATATTCCGCTTCCAAAGTGGCAAGAGAAGAGTTCCCCGACTATGACGTTACGGTAAGGGGAGCCGTATCCATCGGACGAAGATTGCAAGATCCGCTTGCGGAGTTGGTGAAAATTGACCCCAAATCCATCGGCGTCGGACAATATCAACACGATGTCAACCAAAAACGTTTGATGCAAGCCCTCCACGATACGGTTATGAGTGTCGTCAATGCCGTAGGTGTCCAGGTCAATACCGCCAGCAAACAACTTTTGGCCTATGTTTCCGGCATCGGGAATACCCTGGCGGAAAACATTGTACAATACAGAAGCGAACACGGCGCTTTCGAAAGCCGGCAAGACCTGATGAAAGTACCGCGTATGGGCGGGAAAGTATTTGAACAAGCCGCCGGTTTTCTCCGCATACGCAATGCTGCCAACCCCTTGGACAGTTCTGCGGTACATCCTGAATCATATCCCATTGTAGAACAAATGGCAAAATCTTTGGGCGTAAGCATCAGCGAACTGATCGCAAAAAAAGATTTGCAAAAGAAAATTCATATTGAAGATTTTGTTACGGACAAAACCGGAATCCCGACCTTGCAAGACATTATGGAAGAATTGGCAAAACCCGGACGCGACCCGCGCGAAGATTTCAGCGTATTCCAATTTTCCAATGACATCAACCGGATAGAAGACTTGAAAACCGGTATGCAGGTGCCGGGCATCATCACCAATATTACCGCCTTCGGCGCATTCGTGGATATCGGGGTACATCAGGACGGCTTGATTCACAAAAGCCAAATGGCGGAAAAATATGTGCACGACCCCGCCGAATATGTCCACCTCAACCAAAAAGTCAATGTAGTCATCACGGAAGTGGACATCAATAGGAAACGTATCTCTTTAAGTATGAAAGGAATACAACAGTAACTAATTGAGAAGATCCGTTTCACGGAAAGCCGTTAAATGTAACGGAACAAAAATTATAAAATTCCCGTTCAAATAAAAAAATATGTAAGTTTGCGGTTTTAAAAAAATGGTGATATTATGAATAATAAAGTTGGAATCCGTTACGAAGATAGATTTAAGTTGGAACGCAGGGTAGCTATTACGCCTCAACTGCTTAAACAATTGAAAGAAAAAGAAGGCTTGGAATTTTATGTTGAGAAATCGGAGAAAAGAATTTTTTCCGATGAAGAATTTGCCCAAGCCGGAGCGCAAATCGTAGATGATGTACGTCCGTACGCACCGGTGATTTTCGGTGTCAAAGAAATGCCGGCGGGATATTTTGAGGAGAACAAAACCTATATTTTCTTTTCCCATACTATCAAAGGGCAATCCTACAATATGCCGCTCCTGAAAGAGATGGTAGAGAAAAAGGTCAACCTTATTGATTATGAAAAGATTACCAATGAAAACGGGCAACGTTTAATCTTTTTCGGACATTTTGCCGGTCTTGCGGGAATGATCAATTCCCTTTGGTCTTTGGGGCTTCGCCTAAAAGCGCAAGGAATAGAAACGCCCTTTTTGAAACTTCAACAGTCCCATAAATATTCATCCCTCGAAGAAGCCAAAAAGGTAATCTCTCAAATCGGATTTGAGATTGCTCAAAAGGGATTGCCCGCAGAACTTACTCCCTTAGTCATCGCCTTTACCGGCTACGGCAATGTCTCCAAAGGAGCACAGGAAATTGCCGCCCTGCTCCCAATCAAAGAAATAAGCCCGGAAGAACTATTATCCTTGAAAAAACAAAAAAATCCGGAAAATGTATTATACAAAGTAGTATTCCAAGAAAAGGATCTTGCCCGCCGTTTGGACGGCAGTCCTTTTGAACTTCAAGACTACTATCAACATCCGGAAAAATACGAAGGTACCTTCGAACAATATATCCCTGAAATTACCATTTTGATGAACTGTATGTATTGGGATAGTCGCTACCCGAAACTCATCACCAAAGAATATTTGAAAAACAAGTTTGACCCGGCGACCCACTCCCTTCGCGTTGTAGGAGACGTTACTTGCGACCCGGGTGGCTCTATCGAATGCACCTATGACTGTACCCTCATCGAAGACCCCGTATTCGTGTACAATCCCAAGACCGGAGAGGTTCAAAAAGGCTTTGAGGGAGAAGGGATATTGGTCATGGCAGTGGACATCCTGCCCAGCGAACTCCCCCGCGAGTCTTCCGAAGCTTTCAGCAAAGCCCTTTACAAATACATTCCGGCAGTCGTACGGGCTGACTATTCCAAGCCCTTTGAGGAATTGGATCTCCCCGCACCGATGAAGCGGGCTCTGATCCTGCACAACGGCAAATTTACGCCGGATTTCGAATATATGGAAGAATATCTGAAATAATCCGTTATCAATGATGTCTTCCGGTAAAAATAAAGCCGGAACACGAATCACACAAAGGCAATAAACAAGTGTATTTGTCCCGGCATATCAAATGGAAGGATTTGAATAAAATAATGATAAACCATGAGAAAAATTCTCCTTATCGGAGCCGGACTTTCCACTCCGAGTTTAATCAAATATCTGCTGGATAATGCAGAAAAAGAAAATTGGGAAGTAATCATTGCGGATGTCAATACCGATTTAATCAACGAAAGAATCCAAGGACATCCCCGTGCGAAAGCATTAAAAATGGATATTTTCAATGATGAACAGAGGGCTAACGAAATAAGACATGCGGATATTGTCATCTCTATGCTCCCTGCCCGTTTTCACCATCTCGTAGCCAAATGTTGTATCCGCTTCGGGAAAGACATGGTAACAGCTTCTTACGTTTCCGGTGAAGTGAAAGAAATGAACGAAGCCGCCAAAGAAAAAGGTATTATTCTGCTCAACGAGATAGGGCTTGACCCGGGCATAGACCATATGTCAGCGATGAGAGTGATCGACGAGATTAAAGCCTCCGGCGCAGAGATGGTCTCTTTCCGCTCTTCCACCGGTGGCTTGGTCGCACCGAGATACGACAATAACCCTTGGAATTACAAATTCACTTGGAACCCCCGCAATGTGGTCGTGGCAGGACAAGGCGGAGCTGTTTTTATCCGCAAAGGAATGTACAAACATATCCCCTACCACCGGCTTTTTATGCGTACCGACAGAATATTTATTGACGGCTACGGTGAGTTTGAAGTGTATCCCAACCGCGATTCATTGAAATACAGGGAAGCCTACGGTCTTGATGATATTCCGACGATGTTTCGCGGCACGATTCGCCGTCCGGGTTTTGCCCGTACGTGGAACCTTCTGGTTCAATTAGGACTTACTGACGACTCCTTCGTTATGGAAAAGTCCGAAGAACTCTCCAACCGGGACTTCGTAAGAACCTTTTTGCGTTACGAAAGAAATATCAGCCTCGAAAAACAATTGGCACGATACCTGAACATCAGCGAGGATTCGCACGATATGTACAAATTGCGTTGGTTGGGACTCCTGGATGACACAAAACTAAAATTGAAAAATGCCACTCCCGCACAATTGCTACAAAAAATCCTGGAAAGAAAATGGCAATTGGAACCGGAAGACAGGGATATGATTGTGATGCGACACCAATTTATTTTCCGCAAAGATGAAAAGCTCAAAGAAATCATCTCTACGATGGTCGTCGAAGGAAAAGATAATGTCCATACCGCTATGGCGCAAACTGTCGGACTGCCGGTAGGCATCGCCACCAAAATGATTCTCAACGGAGAAATTGTCGCTACGGGCATCCATATCCCCACATCCAAATTGATATATCAACCGGTACTCAAAGAATTGGAAGAATATGGCATTGTATTCTCCGAAAAAGAGGGAGATTACATCATTCAATCATAAGACAATCAATCTATTATGGGAATATTAAGAGGCATTGGACTGGGCGCTGTCGGTTGGATATTTTTGGGTCCTATCGGGGGCATATTCGGTTTTTTGTTCGGCTCCATGTATGACGGGATGACCAAAGAGGATGTTGCCAAAGGTGCACAACAAACGCAAAAAGGAGACTTCGTTTTCAGCCTTTTAGTATTGACCGCCTCCGTAATGAAAGCGGACGGGAAGGTATTGAAATCGGAATTGAATTTCGTGAAGGACTTTTTTAAACAAAATTTCGGCACCTCGCAAGCAGCCGATTATATTATCACCCTGCGGGAAATCCTCAAACAAGACTATGATGTCGTAGAAATCGCCCGCCAGATAGGGCAATATATGGATTATCCTTCCCGCACCCAACTCCTTCAATATCTCTTTGAATTAGCTAAATCCGACAATTACGTTCACCCCAAAGAGGTCGATTTGATAGAAAAAATCAGCCGGAATATGGGAATCAGGGATGCAGAATTCCAATCCTTGAAAGCTATGTTTTTCGTAGAGGTTGAAAATTATTATCAGATTCTCGAGGTCGCTGTTACCGCCTCCGACGAAGAAATAAAGACGGCTTACCGGAAGAAAGTGAAGGAAAACCACCCCGACAAAGTAGCCCATCTGGGTCCCGAAATCCAAAAAGCCGCCAACGAACGGCTTCAAAAAATCAATGAAGCCTACGAGAAAATTAAGAAAGAGAGAGGGATGAACTGATTGTACCTCGCTAAAAAAAACAATATGGACAGAAAAAAAGCAATGCAAACCTTCGGCAAACTGCTGGACATTATGGACGACCTCCGCAAAGGCTGCCCGTGGGACAAAGAACAAACGTTCGACTCCTTGCGCCATTTGACGATCGAAGAAGTCTATGAACTCTCCGAAGCTATCCACGACAAAGATTATAAGGAAATAAAAGGCGAACTCGGAGACCTGCTCCTCCATATTGTTTTTTATGCCAAGCTGGGAGAAGAAAAAAAGGAGTTTGACATCACTGCCGTCATCGAAGCTATCAATGAAAAACTCATCTTCCGTCATCCCCATATCTACGGGGATGTACAAGTCGTGGACGCCAAGGAGGTGAAAGAAAACTGGGAAAAACTCAAGCTTAAAGAGGGGAAAAAATCGGTCTTGGAAGGCGTACCCAAATCGCTTCCGCCCCTTGTCAAAGCCTACCGTATCCAAGAGAAAGCGCGTGGCGCCGGCTTCGACTGGGAAAAAACACAACAGGTCTGGGACAAGGTGCAAGAAGAAATGGCAGAACTCAAAGCGGAGGTGGAAACACAAGACGATGAAGCCAAAATCGAAAACGAATTCGGAGACTTATTGTTTGCACTCATCAACTATGCCCGCTTTATCGGTATAAATCCGGAAGCAGCACTCGAAAAAACCAATAAAAAGTTTATCCGCCGCTTTCAATATATGGAACAACGCGCCGCAGAAGACGGACAAAAACTTACGGAAATGGATTTGCCCGCAATGGACAAATATTGGGACGAAGCCAAATCAAAGGGGCTATAAAAGGGACAGGATTTTTTGCACATTCCTCTCATTGGAATAATCTTGTTGCAATATCTGTCTGCGTTTCGCAATCATCTCTTCCGTAAAATCCAAAAGCATCAGGCGTTCTATCTCCTTTATCATTTCCGGTTCGCCGGAAGCTGTTACGACCGCTTCTTCCAAACCTGTCCCTGCCAACATTGCCGGATTGGCAATAATGAATCTTCCTTGAAACAAGGAATGCAATAACTTCAATTTCAGCCCGGTAGCCTGAAATGTATGTAAGACTATAATATGGGCATTCGCTATCAAGGCGGACATCTTTCCCATAGAGGGAGTATCTTCCAAGCGGATATGTGAATATTTTGCAAGTAAACGTATCAAAGCCCGGGAAGGATTTTTCCCGGCGATCACTACCGGATAGGAAATACGGGAAAAAACTTTTTCAACCAGAAAAAAGACCGACTTCTCATTCTCCGCCACCCCCAGATTTCCGTGAAACAATATATATTCTCCCCTCCCGGGAGCAGATACAAGCTTACTGTTAGCGTGAAAAGAAGGCAAATAAACATTTATTTTTTCTGCAAAATGCTTTTTGTGGTATAGATAATCCTTATGCGAAACAGACAAAATAGAATTCACATTATGAAGTTTCCGTTCAAAGAAAGATAAACGCATACTTTCCACCCAAAAGAATATTTTCGCCGGTAGAGAGGAAGCATTCCGGAACAAATGTGCATAATAATGATGTTCAATATTGTGCGCACGAAACAGGATATTCTTTTTTCGCAAAGACGGATTACGCAGTATATCCAGACCGTGCATCCCTTCGACAAGCACCGGAAAATCATCTTTCAAAAGATTGTTTTCCAACTGTTTAGAACGCCTGCTATGCACAATAAAAGGACGCACTGACAAATGTTTATGCCACTTCATATTGCGCGGATAGAAATGAATCTCCTTGCAATATTTTTCCAACTCATCAACATTTCTCCGGTCATTGTATTGCCAGATATGCAAAATAATATCAACCTGCTGTGCCGCCAATGATTTAATCTTATAAAAGACATCTATGGCTCCTCCGTAGTCCGGCGGTTGGGGATTGTCAAAAGCAATGATATGTAAAAATTTTTTATCCATCTATACCCTCCTCTTTTTCTATTTGCCGAATAAAGGCAATAAGTTTCTTTTTTTCATGTTCCCAGCACAATTCACCGGAGGCGATGTCAAGTTGCTTTTTCCAATATACCCTTTTGCTTTCGCCGGTGAGCATTTCCTTGATTTTTTGTGCCAAAAGCGGCGGCGAGATGTCCTCAATCAATTCCCCCACTCCGTAGGTTTCAATGAGTCTCTTTTTCTCGCGCAGCGAAGTACTCAATACAGGTATGCGGGCTTGAATATATTCAAAAACTTTATTGGGAAGCGAAAGTTCCATATTCATATTGGTAGCCTTTTCCAGAGACAAACCCAAATCCGCCAGCACGGTATAAGCCATCATATTCTCATAGCTCTGACGGGGGACAAAAAGCATTCTCCCCCGGGCGACCGCGTCCTTTGCCAAGACTTTAAGTTGTTCCATTTGGTCTCCCCCTCCCAAAATCACGATAAAAACATCCGGCATATATTTCGAGGCGGCGATCAATTCTTCCGCCCCGCGGTCCTTATTGATACCTCCTCCTTGCAAGATGACGACCGCTTTGTCTTCCGGCAAATGCAAAGCCGCACGCGTCTTTTGCGGGTCCGGTCTGAAACGCTTGGGAAGATTGCGGATGACCCGGAAAGGTTTGCCATACTTATCCTCATAGATTTCTGCAATAGAAGGACTTACCGTAATATTATACTTGCTTCCCGGGAGCAGTCTTCGTTCCAGAAAAGTCCAAAATTTCTTTGCCAGTGGATTGTCCAATTCGGGCATTTCGGTAAAATATTCGTGCGAATCGTAGATCAACACTTTTCGCCTTATTTTCGCCGCCCAATAGTTTGCCGGCAGGGTATCCAAATCATTGGCATAAAAAATATCCGCCGGCGAAAAAAGCAGTCTGAAAAACAAACGGATATTGTATTCGGCATAAAACAAAAAACCACGATTAAACCACAAGCGCATCCGCTTCGTGCGATAGGGACGTGTTCCCGGAAGCGGACTGCCGGGCAATTTTCTTCCTATCAATAAAACATCATACCCAAGCTCCACAAAAACCGAACAGGTCCGGTCCACCCGTTGGTCGCTAAAAAGGTCATTGCTGACCGATAATATTACACTTTTGGGAGCATCCGGCATACGTTAATTTTTTTCAACCATAGCGATGATATGTCCATCCGGATCGGATATATATGCGACATCATCCCCCCAATCACGCCTCCTGAGATTGCTTATCTCTTGCACTTTGTCCCCCAAGACTTGATTTATTCTCTCCCTTACATCATCAAAGCGGAGATACAATTCACATCGTGGTATCCCATTCCCCAATTGGGGGTCCATAATCTTTTTTTCCAGCAAATTGAAAACGCTTTCTTCGGGCATCAGCCCTAACTTTACATTATCTGCCAAGCGGAATTCAACCATCCCCTCAACTTCCGACACCGGGTCTTTCTGCAAGAGCTTGGCATAGAAATTTTTACTTCGCTCAATGTCTTCGACATACAAAATAAATTCAATCTCTTCCATATTCAACTTAACCTATTAATGAAAATACAAAGGTATAGAAGTTTTTTTATCAAACGGGAATAATCCGTCTTTGTTTTCTTCACAGACTATTTCCTTCCGGGAAAAATATTATTCTCCTGCGGAACAAATAAATATATACCTTTGCCATGAGAAATAATTTCGTTATAAAGAACTCGTAACAAACAATAAACGTGCGTATGAAAAGTAGATCTATTCACCGGAAGAGAAATAAAGACCTTGGTTTGGCAGAATTGGTTGCCATAGCCCTCGGCGGAATGGTGGGTGGAGGCATCTTCACCATCCTCGGTATTTCCGTCTCCATGATAGGGATGTTAACTCCCATTGCCATTATTATAGGAGGCCTTATTGCCTCCCTCGCTGCCTATTCCTACGTAAAACTGGGGCTATACTACAAAGACGAAGGAGCAACTTATTCTTTTTTCAAAAGAACGTATCAAAATTCGCATCTGTCCGCCTCTGCGATAGGCTGGTTTATCATCTTCGGGTATATCAGCACCTTGGCGCTGTATGCTTATACTTTTTCTTCCTATGCTATCAGCAGTACGGACTTCGCCAATAATATCTGGATACGGAAATTTATCGCTATCGGCATTATCGCCGTCTTTACACTTATCAATGTGTGGAGTGTCAACGGGATGGGAAAAATCGAGGACCTGATGGTCTATACCAAATTAGTAGTACTGGTAATAATTTCCGTCGTCCTAATGCAACACGGCACGGTTGACTTTGCCACTTTCATAGATAATATGGCAAAGGATGCCGGAAACGCCGGACTGCTTTCAATCCTGATTGTAGCTTCTATCACATTCGTAGCTTACGAGGGCTTTCAACTGGTAATCAATGCCGTAAATGAAATGACTGATCCCGACAAAAATATCCCACGCGCCATATATTCCGCTATCGGACTGGCGATACTGATTTACGTGGTGATAGCGCTGGGAGCCTTGTTTGCTATTCCGGCAGAAGAAATCATCAAAAACAAAGAATATGCCTTGGCGGCGGGTGCCGGAAATATATTAGGGAAAATAGGAACAAACCTGGTAATTTTAGGCGCTTTATTGGCAACAAGCAGTGCTATAAGCGGTACCGTATTCGGCTCTTCGAGACAAATGGCTATCGTAGCACGAGACGGCTATTTCCCCCGCTGGCTCTCCCTGCGAAAGGGACGCATTCCCCGCAATGCTATTATCGCTATGGCTATCTTGGCAAGCATCCTGATTTTGATCGGCGGACTGGAACTTATCCTCGAATTCGGAAGTATCACCTTCCTCCTGGTCTCTTTATTAATGGCTATTGCTAACTATAAAATTAGAAAACAAACAAAATCTTCCCCCTTGCTGACTATTTTTTCTATCACCGGTTTGACCCTTGGAGGAATATTGATATTGTACTATGAATTTTCTACCAAATATGTGCAAATGTTGGCAATCATTGTTCTCTACCTGCTGTTAGCGACCGGAGCTTGGATATTTTCAAAAAAACAAGAAAAGAAAACTGCTGCGGGGAACAATGCAAATAGTTGATTTTTATTAATCCGGATTTTTGGAAAAAAAACAATACCCACGTTACCGGATAGGAAACGGGAAATACTCCCGGAATTAAAAGATTATTTTGATGAAAGATTTTTTAGAATATACGCTCTTCGAGATTAGCAATTATAGCATTAAGGTGCAAAATCTCATCGAAGTACTTCTTATTATTCTGATTACCAAAATCGCATTACTATTGTTGAAAAAGGCAATATTCCGCATCAAAAAAGTCAGCAAAGAACGGGAAGAAGACCTGTATACCGTCCATAAAATATTCAGTTACATAATTTGGACCATTTCCATCATTCTCATACTCAACTCTTTGGGAATAAAAATATCGGTACTCCTTACCGGAAGTGCCGCCCTCCTGGTAGGGATCGGGTTGGGATTGCAACAGACATTCAATGATTTTGTTTCCGGCATCATATTGCTTTTTGAAGGGAAAACGAAAGTGGGCGATATTTTGGAGGTGGAAGGTCGTTTGATGAAACTTTCCAACATCGGCTTGCGAACCACCGAAGGGATTGATAGAGACGGCGTTAGTATCATTATTCCCAACTCTAAAATTGTTACGGACAAAGTCATTAATTGGTCTTACCAAAAGGAGAAGATTATCCGGTTCAGGATTCTGGTAGGCGTAGCTTACGGTTCGGACGTGGAACTCGTTATCCGGCTGTTGGAAGAAAGCGCCCGGGAACATCCCGAAGTCAGCAAAAAGAGGAAGATCGAAGCCCGCTTTATCGATTTCGGAAACTCCTCCCTGGATTTTGAACTCCTCTTTTTCAGCAAAACCATTTTCCGTATCCGGAGAATAGAAAGCGATATCCGGCGCACCATCAATCAAAAATTCATAGCACATAATATCACCGTTCCATTCCCGCAAATGGACGTTCACCTGCAAACGGAAAACCGGAAGTAAGAAAGAAGCACCTGAAAATCCATCTCCGGTGTGATAACGATAAGAAAACCGTTGATTTTTCGTAGTGTTTTAGCTTGATCTCCAAATACGTTTATGGGAAAGCTCAAGTCCTAACCGGAGGAATTTAACTCAACCTTTGCTTTATTCCTGACCCTGCGGGGCGGATGAAGGCTATTTAGAGCTTGTCTATAATATCCAATAACTGCGTTACGCTCATACTCAAAACAGTCATTCTATCTCCTACAATCATGGAGTCTTGAATGTAAATCCGGTCAAAATAAAAAGTTGTTCTCTTGTCGTTCTTGTCAGTAAATCTAATTTCAATTGAAGGTCCGGATGATTTCTTTGTCCACACATTTATTTTTTATTAAGGTCAGCTATTAGCATATATTCCCATGTTAATTGTTTATTTACTATATCATGATGAAATATCAATGCTTTATTATCATTTTCGCCAAAATGTATTCCTGATGCTAAAAAATGTATTCCGTCAGATGTGGTATATTCAAATTCTTTTGCTTTAAACCCAATATCTCCACCAACACAAAGGACTTCAATGCCCTTTTCTTTTATCTCTAATAATTTGGGGTAGATGTCTGAATAAAAATTATTTGGATTTATACAATAAAAACAATCTCCCAATTCTCCATTTG
>WFZU01000236.1 GCA_015489405.1 Bacteroidales bacterium | reverse complement strand
TTGAAAATATATATAATATTCTGAAAATCAGTGTTGTAGTTGTAGGTTTATGCTCTTAATAAAATGTTAAAAAAAATAATTCTAAATAATAAAATGTTTGTAATATTGCAGCCGAAAAAAGAAGGAAAAAAGTATTCATTGGGTATGGCTATATATAGGAGATTGATAATAGCATTTGTGTTTCTGTTTTCTTTCGGTTTATTGCAAGCCGGAGAGGAGAATCATGCACAGGAGGAAAAAGGATTTAATCCGGGAAAAGTCTTGATAGAGCACGTAGCGGACAATCACGAATGGCATGTGTTTTCTTTTCACGGAAAACACTATTCCATCCCCTTGCCGGTGATTTTGATAGGAGAGAACGGCTTGGAAATTTTTTCTTCCTCCCGTTTATCGCATGGACAATCATATCATGGTTATAAGCTGGAAGAAGGCGTTATTGTGAATGAAGAGGGCGGAGAAAATCCGGTGGACCTCTCTATTACCAAAAATGTTGCACAAATGTTTATCTCCATACTGTTGATGATTTGGTTGTTTATGAGTGTGGCAAAAGCCTATAAAAAGCGTTCCAATCAAGCGCCCAAAGGATTGCAGTCTTTTATGGAACCGATTATTATGTTTATCCGGGATGATGTAGCCAAAGGTTCTATTGATGAGAAGCATGTGGACAAGTTCCTCCCTTATCTTCTGACCCTGTTTTTCTTTATTTTGTTTAACAACATATTGGGACTGGTGCCGATCTTTCCGGGAGGAGCCAATGTTACGGGTAATCTTGCCGTAACGGGAGTGATGGCATTGTTCACTTTTTTCATTACGCAATTCAGGGCAAACAAAAATTATTGGGTGCATATCGTGAATACTCCGGGTGTTCCTTGGTGGTTGAAATTTCCCGTGCCTTTGATGCCTTTGGTAGAGGTTATCGGGATATTCACCAAACCTTTTGCGTTGATGATTCGTCTCTTTGCGAACATTACCGCCGGACACCTTATTGTGTTGGGCTTTGTAAGTTTGATATTGTTGTTTGGAGCGAGTAGTCCGGGAACGGGATTTGCTATTGCGGTTCCCTCTACCTTGTTCATGGTATTCATCGGATTGTTGGAATTTTTAGTAGCTTTCATTCAAGCTTTTGTGTTCACATTGTTGTCAGCCGTATATTTCGGTATGGCGACGGAAGAACACCATTAAGATATAAGAAAAAAAGAATGTTTTTATTAATTAAATAAGTATTATTATGAGTTTATTAACATTATTGGTAGCAGCCGGTTTAGGAAAAATGGGTGCAGGTGTCGGAGCTGGTTTAGCAGCCATCGGTGCCGGTATCGGAATTGGTCAAATCGGTAAAGGCGCAGTAGAAGCTACTGCCCGTCAACCTGAAGCCAGTGCAGACATTTTCAAAAATATGATTTTGACTGCCGCTTTGATTGAGGGGGTCGCCTTATTTGCTGTAGTTATTACGCTGCTTGTCACCTTGGGTGTCGGTGCGTAAATGAACAAAATGTCTATACATCCCCAAACGATTGGTTTGGGGGTATAGACAAATTTTAGGTTGATTATTAAAAATTATTATTCATAATATATGGAACTGGTAAGACCCGAATTAGGATTGGTATTTTGGATGGTGGTGAGTTTCTCCATCGTTTTGTTTATCTTGGGAAAGTATGCTTGGCCTGCTATCCTAAACGGATTGAAAGAACGTGAACAAACGATCGCCGAAAATTTGGCGAAAGCCGAAAAGGCAAGGGAAGAAATGAAAAAGTTGACTGCCCAAAATGAGGAGTTGATAAGGCAAGCTAAGGATGAGAGGGACGCACTCCTGAAAAGTGCCAAAGATGTTCACGACAAGATTATCAATGAGGCTAAAGAAAAAGCGCAAGTGGAGGCAGCTGCCGTAATAGCAAGTGCCAAAGAAAAAATCAATAATGAGAAAATGGCAGCTATCACGGAACTGAAAAATGAGATTGCCAATCTTTCCATTGAGATTTCGGAAAAAGTGCTTGCTCGTGAATTGGCTGATAAAGAAAAACAAAAAGCTTTTGTCGAGAGCTTAGTCGAAGAAATCAAATTTAGCTAAAAGCGAAAATTATGAGAGAGACCAGAATTGCCGGAAGATACGCAAAAGCTCTGTTTGACTTGGCATTGGAACAAAACTCCTTAGAGGAAATTCATAAAGATATGAGGCTGATTTATGAGGTTAGTTTGGAGAACAGGGATTTGTTACTTCTTCTAAAAACTCCGGTGGTGAATACCGGCAAAAAGAAAACGATTCTTCGCAAAGTTTTTGCTTCCAATATCACTGAATTAAGTATGCGCTTTTTGGAATTGATGACGCAGAAGGGAAGGGAAACTTACCTCCGGGAGATTGCCCATCAATTTAACTTGTTGTACAATCATCATCATAATATTATCGAGGCACAAGTTACCTTAGCCTATGAAGATGAGGATATAGTCGCACAATTGAAAAAAATGATAGAGGAATATACGCAGGCGAAAGTGCAAATATCCACCCGGGTGGATGAACGATTGATAGGAGGATTTGTGTTGAAATTCGCTGACAATCAATATGATGCAAGCTTGCAGAAGAAGTTGAAAAATATCAGAGCACAATTTGCAGACAATCTGTATTTAAATAAATTTAGATAAACACAATGTCCTGAATTTTTCATTTTCAGGAGATCGAATAAAGAATAAAAAAAGCAATAATATGGCAGAAATTAAACCCGCAGAAGTTTCCGCAATTTTAAGAGAACAATTAGCCGGACTGAAGGACAGTACACAATTGGAAGAGGTAGGTACCGTACTCCAAATCGGGGATGGTATCGCCCGTATTTACGGATTGACCAATGTACAATCGGGAGAGTTGGTAGAGTTTGAACGTAACGGCTTGAAGGCTATTGCCCTGAACCTTGAAGAAGACAATGTCGGGGTGGTGTTATTGGGAGAATCTTCCGGTATCAACGAAGGGGATACGGTAAAAAGAACCGGACGTATCGCCTCTATCAAAGTCGGAGAAGGTATGCTCGGTAGAGTAGTGAATACGCTTGGACAACCGATTGACGGTAGAGGTGAATTGGAAGGCGAATTGCTTGAGATGCCTATCGAAAGAAAAGCCCCCGGTGTTATTTACCGTCAACCGGTGAATGAACCGCTGCAAACGGGTATCAAAGCTATCGATGCGATGATTCCTATCGGGCGAGGACAACGGGAGTTGATCATCGGTGACCGTCAGACGGGTAAGACTGCCGTTGCTATTGACACTATTATCAACCAAAAAGAATTTTACGAAAAAGGCGAACCTGTATATTGTATCTATGTCGCTGTGGGGCAAAAGGGAAGTACGGTTGCGCAAATTGCACAGACCTTGGAAAAACACGGTGCTATGAAATATACAATCATTGTATCGGCTACCGCTTCCGATCCGGCTGCTTTGCAATTTTATGCTCCTTTTGCCGGTGCTGCCATCGGTGAATATTTCAGGGATACCGGTCGCCCGGCATTGATTGTCTATGATGATCTTTCCAAACAAGCGGTTGCCTATCGTGAGGTATCCTTGTTGCTCCGTCGTCCTCCGGGACGGGAAGCTTATCCGGGAGATGTTTTCTATCTCCATTCAAGACTCTTGGAAAGAGCCGCTAAAATTATCAATTCCGATGAGGTGGCTGCACAAATGAATGACTTGCCGGAAACCTTGAAAGACAAGGTCAAAGGGGGTGGTTCGCTTACCGCTCTTCCGGTAATTGAAACACAAGCCGGAGACGTCTCTGCCTATATTCCTACCAACGTAATCTCCATTACGGACGGACAGATATTCTTGGAGTCTGACCTTTTCAATTCCGGTGTAAGACCGGCTATTAACGTGGGTATTTCGGTATCCCGTGTTGGGGGTTCGGCACAGATAAAATCAATGAAGAAAGTTGCCGGTACGCTGAAACTTGACCAAGCCCAGTATCGTGAGTTGGAAGCTTTTGCCAAATTCGGTTCGGATTTGGATGCTTCTACGCAATATGTGCTCGAGAAAGGAAAAAGAAACGTGGAAATCCTCAAGCAAGGGCAATATAGTCCTATGCCGGTAGAAAAACAAATCGCCATTATCTTTGTGGGAACCAAAGGATTGGCAATGGATGTGCCGGTAGAAAAGATGAAAGCCTTTGAAGAGGAATTTTTATTGGTTTTGGAAAACCATCACAATCATTTGTTGGAAGCATTGAAAGCCGGAAAATACAATGAGGAAATTGCCGGCGAATTGGAAACGGTTGCCAAGGACGTGGCAGTCCGTTATGCGGGATAGTATGATTTTTCGTATCTCCGGTATTTTTGTAGGGAAGCAGAATACAGAAAGAATTACCGGAGATGCTAACTGAAATAGATTGATTTTTTTACAATAAGTTGATTATATGGCAAATCTAAAAGAAGTCAGGACGCGGATTGCATCCGTCAACAATACGATGCAGATTACCAGCGCTATGAAGTTGGTCGCTGCCTCCAAGCTGAAACGGGCTCAGGACAATATTGTCCAAATGCGTCCTTATGCCAACAAATTGTATGAAATATTAAAAAATATTAGTCAAAGTCAGGAGGGCGGCGAGGATGATAGCAATCTGATGAAAGACAAAGAGCCTCATAAGGTTTTGTTGATCCTTATCTCTTCCAATCGCGGTCTCTGCGGTTCGTTTAATGCTACCGTTATCCGGAGAGCTACAAAATTGATTGAGGAAAAATACGCTGAACAGTATAAAAAGGGAGACCTCTATCTCTTGACTATAGGGAAAAAGGTTTTTGAATATTTTGAACGGAGAAAATACAATATCGTATCTGATCACAGTAGCCTTTGGGATGATCTTAATTTCTCGGCTGTGAATGCTATTTCCGAAAAATTGATTGCGGATTTCGAAGCAGGAAAATACGACCGTATTGAGATTGTATATAATCAATTTAAAAATGCAGCTTCGCAAATTATTCAGGTAGAGCAGTTTCTGCCAATTGTAAAAAATGAAGATGAAAGCGAAGCGGAAGCAAATAACAAGAATATCGATTATATTTTTGAACCGGATACAGCTACTATATTAGAGCAATTGCGTCCGAAGATTCTAAAAATTCAATTTTATAAAGCTATTTTGGATTCCAATGCATCGGAACATGGAGCACGAATGACGGCAATGCACCAAGCTACCGAAAATGCCGGTGAGATGTTAGATGCACTGAAATTAGAGTATAATAAAGCACGTCAAGCCGCTATTACCAAGGAATTATTAGAGATTGTCGCCGGAGCGGAAGCGCTTAACGCATAATATTTCCTGTATAATTTTATTGCTGTGGTATATTCCCTTACCAAGGGAATGCACGATTTATATTGTGCCGTAATATGTTTTTTCAAAAGATTGACTTTAATGACGGAATGTTGTATTTCCCAGTCTTAATAAATATAC
>WFZU01000235.1 GCA_015489405.1 Bacteroidales bacterium | reverse complement strand
TACATAGGATTTATTTTTCAAAGCTCCGTAAAAAATCTCCACAGCATAATCCGTTGTGCCCCCTCCGGGCAATGTTTTATAGGAGATAAGCCCGGGAAAACGCAATCCACGAGTGTCCACTCCAAAGCGTTTATGGTAATAGTCGCTCAATAACTCACCGGTAACTTTCGTAACACCGTACATAGTTTGCGGACGCTGAATAGTGTCTTGCGGAGTTTTATTTTTAGGGGTATCCGGTCCAAATGAACCGATAGAACTGGGAAAAAATACCGCACATTGATTTTCGCGAGCAACCTCCAACACATTGTACAGACCATGAATACCGATGTCCCACGCCAAATGCGGCAACTCTTCCGCCTTGGCGGAAAGAAGTGCAGCAAGATTATAAATCGTATCTATCCGGTACTTTTTGACCACTGTATCTATCCCTTCCCTGTCCAGCACATTCAGTCGCTCGTAAAGAAAATCCCCGGAAGTCTGCTCCCGGATATCCGATGAAACCACGGAATCTTCTCCATATATAGAACGAAGTCTTACGACTAACTCAGAACCTATCTGCCCCTTGGAACCAATAACAAGTATTCTCTTCATAACCAATTTATTCAACGTAGAAACCTCTATATTTTTTACGTGCGCAAAGGTAGCAGATAAATTAGATTAACAAATTTTTTTGTTGGAAATATTCATGATTTTTAGTTGTGATTTTACAAACAAACCCCAGTAATAGCAAGGAATGCGAGGCTCTATTTAGAGCAATTAAAAATTTAAAAAAAATTTTTCCAATTACAGAATTACTATACATTTGCAGGGTTAAAAAAAATACTGTACATAGTAACTCATTTTAAATAAAATAAAAATGGCGAATAAAGAAAATGGAATGAACGAGGCTGAACATGTAGTAGTTCGATTCACCGGAGATTCCGGTGATGGTATGCAGTTAGTCGGGAACTTGTTTTCAGACTCTACGGCTTTTGCCGGGAATGATTTTGCAACATTCCCCGATTATCCATCGGAAATACGGGCTCCCCAAGGAACGGTTGCCGGTGTGTCCGGGTTTCAAATTCACTTCGGGCATCAAGCTATTTATACCTCAGGAGACTTAGCTGATGTGTTGGTAAGTATGAATCCGGCACCTTTGAAGAAAAATTTAAGCACCGTAAAACCCGGTGCAACTATTATCGTGGACGTGGATGCTTTTACTGAAAAAGCACTGAAACGGGCAGGATATGACAGCAATCCTTTGACAGACGGCTCGCTGGATGGATATAATTTGGTCGAGGCTCCTATTACTTCCGCTACGGAAAAAACCGTTATGGAATTGGGGATTGAGAAAAAAATGGCTTCCAAATTCAGAAATGTATTCGCCTTGGGAATTGTTTTTTACATCTTTAACAGAGATCTAAAAACAGCAGATGAATTTTTTGAAAAGAAATTTGCGAAAAAACCTTTGTTGGTCGAAGCCAATAAAAAAGTGCTTCGCGTAGGCGCTAATTATGCGGATACTATCGAAGCTTTGAGTTCACATCGTATCAATGTGCACGCTTCCGAATTGGAAAAAGGTAGATACCGCAACATTATCGGTAATACCGCCACAGCTTGGGGGATTCTCGCAGCTATGGAACGCTCCGGAAGATCCTTATTCTTAGGCTCCTACCCTATCACGCCGGCCACCTCCATACTGGAAGAATTGGCTAAATGGAAATCCCTTGGAGTGAAAACTTTCCAAGCCGAAGATGAGATTGCCGGTATCGTTTCAAGTATCGGTTCCAGTTTTGCCGGGGCTTTTGCCGTAACATCCACTTCCGGTCCGGGATTGGCTCTGAAATCGGAGGCTATCGGACTTGCGGTTATTACCGAACTCCCGATTGTTATTATAGACGTTCAACGGGGTGGTCCATCTACCGGGCTCCCAACCAAAACCGAGCAGTCCGACTTGCTTCAAGCGATGTGGGGAAGAAACGGGGAATCTCCTGTTGTTGTTTTAGCAGCTAATTCTCCCAGCAACAGTTTTTATATGGCATTTGAAGCTGCCCGTATTGCTATGGAACACATGACTCCGGTAATTCTTTTGTCGGACGGCTACATCGGTAACGGTTCGGAAGTGTTCAAAATCCCAAAAGTAGCAGATCTTCCAAAAATCAATCCACCTATCGCCCAAGCCAACGATCCGGATTATCAACCTTACGCCAGAGACGAACGTCTCGTGCGCAAATGGGCTATCCCGGGAACTCCGGGACTCGAACACCGCATCGGCGGATTGGAAAAAGAAGACATCTACGGGAATGTCTCCTACGAAGCTCTCAATCATCAAAAAATGACAGAACTCCGGGAGAAGAAAGTCCGCAACATCGCAAACTTCATCCCCCTGCAAGAGGTTTATGGAGATACTACCGGAGATCTCTTGGTGGTCAACTGGGGAAGTACTTACGGAGCTTCCCACGAAGCTGTGGACGAATTGAGAAAAGAAGGAAAGAAAATCGGTATGGTAAATTTAAACTATATCCATCCGATGCCTCGAAATGTTGCTGAAATCTTCGCTCAATACAAAAAAATCATTGTTCCCGAATTGAATTTGGGACAATTGGTAAAAATATTGAAAGTAGAATTTCCGCAATTTTCATATCATCAATATAACAAAGTGCAAGGTGTACCTTTCACTAAGTCCGAATTAGTTAACGCATTTAAAAACCTTCTCTAAATTTAATATCATGTCAGAAAAAACTATAAATGTAAACGAAGTAACTTTTACCAAGAAAGACGTTACCTCCGACCAAATGGTCAAGTGGTGTCCGGGCTGTGGGGATCATGCTATTCTTAATTCATTCTTAAAGATGCTCCCCCAAATCGGAAAGAAAAGAGAGGACATCGCCGTCTTGTCCGGAATCGGTTGTTCATCCCGCTTTCCTTATTACGTGAACACCTATGGATTTCACGGAATTCACGGACGGGCTGCAGCATTAGCCAGCGGAACTAAAATTGCGAATCCCAATCTTAGTGTCTGGATGGTAAGTGGTGACGGAGACTCCCTGGCTATCGGAGGGAATCATTTTATCCACGTACTGAGGAGGAACATTGATATTAATATCCTCTTACTCAACAACAAAATATACGGATTGACCAAAGGTCAATATTCTCCAACCACCCCTATGGGAAAAATTACGAAAACGTCCCCCCAAGGTACTATTGAACACCCTTTCAATCCGGGAGAATTAGCTATCGGCGCCGAAGCAACATTTTTCGCCAGAACACTGGACAACAACCCGAAAATGATGACGGAGATAATGCTGGAAGCCGAAAAACACAAAGGAACCTCCCTGATTGAATTTATGCAAAACTGCGTCATCTTCTACAATGGAGCTCACGCTTATTTTGCTGACCGGGAATTTCGTGCCGAACGGACCATTCTCCTAAAACACGGCGAAAAGATGATCTACGGAAAAAATAATGACAAGGGACTTATTTTAGATGAAACAAACCACATTAAATCCGTAGTTATTGGAGAAAACGGAATTACCGAAGATGATATCTTGGTGCACAACGCAACAACGAATGATCCCGGCTTACACATGATGTTGGCTACTATGGGAGCTCCCGACTTGCCGGTCGCTTTGGGAGTCATCCGGAGTGTCGAATCCCGGGTCTATGAAGATCAACTGGAAGAAATCATTTCCGATGCCAAAGTAAACAGTAAAATAAAGACGGTTGATGATTTGTTGAATTCAGGAAATACTTGGGAAATTTAATTCCATCCATAGCGAATCATAAAAAAAACTCCCCTGTGCAGGGGAGTTTTTTTATGTCAGAAATGTACCCCCGCATCAACCCATCTTCCTATCTCAAAACATGTACAAACTCCTAGTGAATATTCATCATACAGGCAAAAAATCCTGTTTTTATATTCAGCCCTTTCTGAAAATGCTCACAAAACGTGAAAAAAAGAGACCCTGATCCGGTAGATCAGGGTCTCTTATCCATATTATGAAGTTGCTTAAAGCCTTTGTCTATTATAGAAGGTATTAATGCCTAATGAGTAATTTTTCCGTATTGATAATTTTGCCATTATCCATAATCCTCACAAAATAAATACCATTTTGCAAATCATCTACCGGAACGGAAATCATAGTACCGGAAAAATCAGCTTTTTTAACTACTTTCCCCAAAACATTAAAAATCTTAACAGTCGCATCCGGCATACCGGAGCTCACGGAAATATTCAACACAGAGTTTGCCGGATTAGGATACATTGACACAGCATCCGCGGCTGTATGATTATCAACAGCATCCAGAAAATCATATCTGGCAACTACGGATATGGAATCAGCGGAATTATTCTCATCAAAAAATACATACCGTATTTTGCTGGATCCATAATTCCCATGCGGATTATAATCTCCGGTAAAATCCCCGGAAGCACCACCGGCATCTATAGATACAGGATAGGGAGACTCAAAAACATTGGGAGGATAACACATCCCCCAACAAAAAGACTCCTCACTTCCTTCAACAACGTCTATATATACTTTTTTCACTTTGACAGATTTCGTTTCCGAAGAATTATTATTGACAAGCAAGTTGGTCAAAGCATTATTATCATCCGGCAGGGTACACGATACCACAATCTCCTCATCCGGTGCCAACCCGGCACCATTGTACGTGAGAGAAAAACTCTGACCGAAAGAAACAAAAGTCCAAAACATCAGTCCTAAAATAAATATTCCTTTTTTCATACCTTCTGTGTTTAAATTTCAAACTCTACAAAAGTAGAACAAATATCAATCCAAAAGGTTGTCAAATATAGAAAATTTGTTAAAATATTTTCCCAACGGGGAAAATCCTTGGTTTTCTCACGGCTACAAAGCAGAAAATCCGTATCTTTGCAAAAAAAATAGTTTGTATCTCTATGCGGATTAAAATCCTGTTAATAATTTTTCTACATATTCTTATTAGCCGCTTGGCAGCTCAACAAAAAATAAATTTGAAGGGAGCCTATCTGGGTTTTTTGGACAATCGTGAGTATTTTAACCCATATACCGGGGGACAAACAATGTTTGGAAACAGACTTAATTTGGGTGCAGAATATTCTATTGATAGTGTTCAGAAACTCTATACCGGCGTGGATTATATATACGAATTCGGCGCACCGGCAAATCATATCCCCCTACTTCCGAGCATCTATTATGCATACACGGACCCATCGATTAATTTCAAATTCGGCTCTTTCCCGCGGGAAGGTAGTATCGATTATCCGTATCTCCTTTTGACTGACACATTGCAATATTATCGTCCTAACATTGAAGGTTCTTATTTCCGGATAAAATCCAAACACGCTTTCCAAAATATTTGGATTGACTGGGTAGGTAGGCAGAGCAAAGAAGTGAACGAAAGTTTTCTTGCCGGCACCTCCGGACATTTCCGGTGGAATCATTTTTTTGTCGAAGACTATTTATATATGTACCATCATGCTGCGAAATTGATATCCACTCCTGATTTCCATCTACGGGACAACGGAGGAGGCATTGGCTTAGCAGGGCTTCAATTGGGAAATGCTCTTCAAACAAAATTCTCCATTGGCATTGCCTTTTCTTATGACCGCTTTCGCCCGGCAAATTACCAAATTCACAAAGGTTTGTATGCAAAGGCACATTTCAGTTATAAATATTTAGGCATCAACCTAATACATTATCACGGAGAAAGTATTTCATTAGCTTATGGTGATGCGTTTTACCGTGCTCCCGTCTATACCCGTATTGATGGAGAAATCAACTTCCTGTATCGCTCTTCCGTCCGGATTTATATGCAGTGGTCTGCACACTTTTTTGACCACGACATCAATACCTCTCAAAAACTTATGATAAGTTTCAAAATTCCCTCATCTTAAATCCGGAAAATTCAAGTAAACAAACAACCATTTTCAAAATAAATTGTTCTATTATAAAAGTGTAGTGTTAATAAAAAAATTTTACGTATGAAAAAAACGATTACAGCTTTCAGTTTACTTTTAATGTTTTTCTTTTCTTTCGGACAAGCGGTCGATAGAGAACAGGTTATTGTAGAAATAGGAACCGGCACCGGCTGCCCCTTCTGTCCGGGTGCTGCGATGGGGGCGGACGACCTTGTCGCTAACGGGAAACACGTTGGAGTGATAGAATATCATAGCTATAACGCAAGCGACCCGTTTAATAATTCCTATGCATCCGCGCGTACCAACTACTATGGGATCACCGGTTTCCCGACAGCCTACTTTGACGGCGTATTGGATCATGTAGGAGGTAGTTATAATAGCAGCCTTTATTCCACCTATCTCCCCTTATACAATCAACGGATAGCAATTCCTTCGGATTTTACTATTGAGATAGCAGGAAACTCTGCCACCGGAGAAGACTATAATGTGAATATAACCGTTAACAATGTTAATAACAATACGCAAAACAATCTTCGTCTGATGGTCGCCGTAACCGAATCTGATATCCCATACAACTGGCAGGGACAAAATCATTTGGACTTTGTAGAACGGACTATGTTACCCAATGCTAATGGCACAAACTTGGATTTCTCAACAAGTAATTCATTGAGTTTCAGCTTCAACTTCTCTATGGGTAGTGACTGGGATTACGAACATTGCCAACTTGTCGCATTTGTTCAAAACCACTCCTCCAAAGAATGTTTGCAGGGCGCCTTGATTGATCTCCCCGATTTAGTTTCTCCCATGGACTACAATGCAAGTCTAAAAGGAGTCTATGTTCCCCGCACCTTGTGTTCGGACGAAGTTTCTCCCAAAGTGATTTTGAAAAACTCCGGAAATATTGCACTTACCAGCCTGGATTTCACCTACAAACTGAATGACGGGGAAGAGCACAATTATGCGTGGACAGGAAATCTTGCCCTCGGAGAATCGGAAACCGTTGTCCTGCCCGGCATCGCCGTGGACGATATCCTCGATGTGAACGAAGTAAGCGTGGAAGCATCCAATCCTAACGGAAATACGGATGAATACACCAATGACAATGTGGGTAGCGCTCAATTTACCGCTGCAGATGATTTTGTCAATCCTCCCAACCTTCAACTGTACGTCAAAACCGACGATAACCCCGAAGAGACCACTTGGGAACTCAAAGACAGTCAAGGAAATGTGATGCAATCCGGAGGACCTTACTCACAAGCTTCCCACCTTTACATTGAGAATTTGGATATTACCGACAACGGATGTTATTCTTTTACCATATATGATGCCGGAGGAAACGGATTTACCGGAGGAACTTCCAAATACTTCCTTAGCCAAAACGGGAATGTTTATTATATGAACACCAACTTCGGATATATGGAAGAAACGCAATTCACGGTTGGTTTAACCGCTGTAGCGGAAAATTTTGTCCAAAATTCCTTTTCCGTCTATCCTAATCCCGTGGCACAAACTTCCTACGTAATGTACGAGCTGGGAACAGAAGCACAAGTACAAATGAAAATGTACAACAACCAAGGAAAAGAGGTGCTCAACATTGAACCGCAAACGCAAAATGCCGGTCTGCATTCTATCAAAATCGATGGCTCTCATTTACCAAATGGGATATATTTCATTGATATGCAAGTAAATGAAGACCACTACAAAAAGAAAATTGTCGTAATGAATTAAATCTTTTCCCAATATTCTCCGGAGAGCAGCTTGCCCTCCGGATGAAGGAGGGAGTAAAAAAAAATTACTATTATGAAAAGAATTGTTACCCTGTTTAATGTATTATTATTGAGTCTTGTCGTATGGGGACAGGCAGTAGATAGAGACAAAGTGATATTGGAAATCGGCACCGGTACGGGTTGCCCTTATTGCCCGGGTGCGGCAATGGGAGCCGAAGATTTGATTGCCAATGGCAAACAAGTAGGAGTGATTGAATACCACAACTACAATTCAAGCGACCCGTATAACAATACGTATGCGGCAGCCCGATGCAGTTATTACGGGATTTCGGGATACCCTACCGCTATTTTTGATGGAGCCTCTCCCTATGTAGTAGGAGGAAGCAATGGAAGCAGCTTGTACAGTTCCTACCTTCCCAAATACAATCAACACATCGCTATTCCTTCCGATTTCACTATTGCAATTACCGGAGAACAAGACGGACAGACAATCAACTTTGATGTTACGGTGAATAATGTGAATAATAATTCGCAAAATAATCTCCGCCTGATGATTGCCGTTACCGAATCCGATATTCCTTACAACTGGCAAGGACAAGATCACCTAAGTTTTGTCGAACGCCTGATGTTACCCGATGCCAACGGAACAAATTTGGACTTCTCGGGAGGCAATACCATTGAAAACAGTTTCTCTTTCACTATAGGAAATGATTGGGTCTTTGAGAATTGTCAGTTGGTTATTTTCATACAAAATCATTCAACCAAAGAAATTCTGCAAGGTACTACCAAAGATTTTATTTCATTTTATGACTACAATGCCTCTTTGGAAGCTATTAATGCTCCGAATGCAGTATGCGGAGGCGAATTTACACCGAAGGTGAAAATCAAAAACAGCGGTAGCCAAACGATGACCAGTGCAGACATCACGTATCACGTGAACGAGGAAGCCGAACAAACATTTGCCTGGACGGGTAGCCTCGAAAGTGAAGAATCGGAATTGGTCGAACTGCCATCCCTGACTATTGACAATATGTTATCCGAAAACACCCTGTATGTTACGATTTCCAATCCCAACGGAAATGCGGATATGTTTGAAGCCGACAATTCCCTCTCGACGACTTTCACCGAATCACAAGATTTCAACAACCCGCCGATGATGCGGTTGTATGTTAAGACGGATACACATCCCGAAGAAACAACCTGGGAATTGAGAGACGGGGCAGGCAACCTTATGCAATCCGGAGGTCCTTACGACCAACAAATGCATCTGTATTTTGAAGATTTGGATATTACCGATAACGGATGCTATTCATTCACCATCTATGACGCCGGGGGAGACGGACTCACAGCCTCCGGTTCCAAATATTATATCACGTATGGGACACAAGGACAAGTGTTTATTTCCAATAGCGATTACGGCTACGGCGAAGAGACCCAATTTAGTGTGGGGATGACCGGAGTCGAAGAAAATTTTGTACAAAATTCATTTGCCGTCTATCCTAATCCAGTGTCACAATCTTCATACGTAATGTACGAACTTGGTAAAGAAGCGCAAGTACAAATGAAAATGTACGACAGTCAAGGAAAAGAGGTACTGAACATTGAACCGCAAAGGCAAAATGCCGGTCTGCATTCTGTCAAAATCGATGGCTCTCATTTACCAAATGGAATGTATTTCATTGATATGCAAGTAAATGAAGACCACTACAAAAAGAAAATTGTTATAATGAAATAAGACCTGAAAACAATTTCTTTCTAACGAAAATAGAAAAGGGAGTCCGTTGAGCGAGCTCCCTTTTTTGTTGTTGCCTAAAATAATCTATTGTCAAACAAAAATCAACCGGTTTTAAAAAGGCATAGACAAGTCCAATAAGCAGAAGTTTTCAAATTTAATGAGCGTACAAGAACATATCTGCTATTTCCTCGCACAAAAAAAACAGGACCGGGTTCCTTGTGGATTTCAAGAAGATATTTGTATGAATCATAGAAATACATCGCAAATCCCCCACCGGAAATGTTCATATAGACGATGAATTAGCGGTCTATTTTAACATCTTTTGATAAAAAAAATGTAAGATTTTAGAGACTTTGCTTAGTTGAAACGAAAAATATTTTTGAAAACGAAAAAACAATATCAGTTTTACAAGCTGGCTATCAACACCTTACC
>WFZU01000234.1 GCA_015489405.1 Bacteroidales bacterium | reverse complement strand
CTTCTGGATATTTCATATTATAAGGATACAATTTTCAATTTTCTTGATAATTCTTTTGCCTTTTTCATATTTTCAGAATTATCATCTATCTATTGAAAAATAAGCTGTTTTTTCTTTTTGTCAATCTTTACGCCCAAACTTTGGAAAAGTCCGCGGCTGATGTAGAGCCCCGCATCCACTTTTTTGTTTACAAAGATTTTCACATTGTGCACTACTTTTTCGCCGACCTTAAAATCTTTGATATTGAAAGAAGCCTTATCGGCAATCGTGGAATTGGCAAGCACCACATTTACGTCCCCGTCAAAATCAGTCTTGCTGATAGCACCGTCCCGCAGCAGGTTCAGCGCATCATCGAGGGCAATAAAATTCTTATTGGCTTTCATGTCCAACCAAGCCGACATGGAATAGTCATTTAGAGAGACTTTGAAGCCCGGTTTTCCTTTGGAATTGTATTTGATTGGAATCGTAAGTTCTTTTTCTTCGGGCGTTTCCTCTTTGGTAACAATTTCCACTTTAGTAGAAGTTTGATTGTCCACGGTCTCCGTCGGAACGAAATCATTGCTAATCACGCTAAATTCCGTACGGCGATTAAGTTGGTGCGCAAATTCTTGTAAGGCTTTGTCGCCGAGGTTTTTGATAAATTCATCATTGAGCACAGCTGCCGAATCGAGGTAAACGCTGTCATTAAGATAATATCTTCTCCGCAATTTACGCGGTCGTCTTTCTCCGTAGCCCTTGGCAACCAATCTTTTGGGATTGATGCCCCGTTGGATGAGGTAGTCCACGACTGACTGCGCCCGTTTTTGAGAGAGCACGTCGTTTCTTTCTTCGGTATCGCGGGAGTCTGTATGAGAAGCTAATTCGATGACAATAGTCGGATTTTTCTCCAAGGTTTCGATAAGCCCTTGTAGAGAATCTTGAAATTGCGGTTTCAAATCCCATTTTCCGAGGTCATATAAAATGTCGGGCAATACAATCGGTTCTTTCGGGATGGGACGCAGGACAAAATCCCTCACCAAATCTTTGCTCTTGTCCAAGCCTACGGTCGTTTCCGTAGCGGTCTCCGTGAAATATTTGTCTTTGCTTGCCGTAATGGTGTAGGTCGTGTTTTTTAATATTTGGTCTTTTTTGAACTCATAGAATCCGACGGAATTGGTTTTTGTCTCATAGGTGCTACCGTCCGAGCCGGCGATTTTCACCGTAACATCCGGCAAGAACAACAAGGAGCGGTCATCTTTTATCACACCGGAGAGCGTAAAGAGTTTGGGCGCTATCTCAAAATGCCAAATATCATCTTTTCCCTTTCCCCTTTCGTCCATAATGGTCTTACGGTTGGAAGAGAAATAGCCTTCTTCTTCGGCATTCGGGTTAAAGATAATGGCAAAATCGTCCGAGTTGGAATTAAGCGGATAACCGATATTCACCGGTTTGCCCCATTTCTCGCCGTCGAAAGTGGATTTGAAAATATCCAATCCTCCCAGTCCGGGATGTCCTTCGGAAGCAAAATACAGTGTGGTATCATTTCTCAGGAAAGGAAAAATCTCATTGGAAGGTGTGTTCACAAGCGGTCCCAAGTTTTTGGGATTTTTGAAATCATCCGAATGTTTTTTTCGCGTAGCGTACCATAAGTCCATACCACCGGAACCACCCGGAAGATTTGCCGTGAATATAATCATCTTTTCATCTTCGCTCAACGTAGGATGTCCCAAGACTGCCAAGGTGTCCCGCGTAATGGGAACCATCTCCGGATTGGAAAAGTTTCTTCCCGTACGTTTGGATTTATAGATATGACAGCCTTGTTTGGCGCTTTTGGATTTCCCGCAACGCATAAAATACAAGGTAGTAAATGAAGAGTTCATCATCGGAGAGCCTTCATTTGCCTCCGTATTGATGATCTCATCCTCGTCTATCAAGGTAGGTTCGCTCCATTCGCCTTTTCTATCCATACGGGAAGAGTACAAATCGGAGAAATTCTGATTCGTCCACTCATCAATATCTTTACCGGTCGAGCCTTCGCGGTCGGAAGTAAAAATCAGACTGTTGTAGTTGTCGCTCGAATAGGTACAAGCAAAATCGGAATATTTGGAGTTGATAGTGCCGGGATTGGTAATTACGTGAGGGGTCGGATTTTCCATCCATTCTTTTGCCAAACGGCAAGACTCCAAACCAAAATCACCTCTCGGATCATCGGGTTTGATAGACTTATATTTCTCAAATACCGGTACAGCATCTTCATATTTTGCCAATTTGCGGAGCGTATTTCCATAACTTAATAATAATTCGGGTGTTTTTTTGTAGTACTCTTTTTTGTACAATGCTTTATAAGCACTTACCGCTCTCTTGGGCATATTCATATAACGATAGCACTCAGCCATCCGGTAGCGAATGTAGTTTTTTTCTTTTCTATCCTTAATCTTTGAATTAAGTTTTTTGTATTTGTCCAAAGCAGTAGTGTATTTATGATTATCAAAATCTTTGTCTGCCGATTCGGTGGCAATGGACTGTCCGGACACTTTCATCCCCACAAAAAGGATGAAGAAAACCAGAAAAGCAATGTACTTTCTATTCATAATTATTTTCTTTATTAAAAAACACGCAAAGTTATAATAAATATTGTAACGAAAAAAAGAGCTTTTTTGTTTTCTCAACAAGCTTGAATATCCGGCAGACTGTTTCAGCTCAAACAAGACCTAAATCTCATAAATTGCTATCAAATACCATACTTCCCGGAATATTCCCCTTACGGAAAACAAAATCAAATATCACTTTCAACAAAACTCATATTGGCATAATGACATCTTTTTTCATTTTTAGTTGCATCCTCACTTCCGTGAAAATACATTTTTGACATCATTTTTTTTACTAATTTAGCCCGCCTAAAAACGAAGGAATGTGTAATAGTACAATAAATTATATTGACGCATCCGGGCAAGCGGGCTGCCGGATTCCCGTATTCTACCTTTGCGGGTACTTTCTTCCGGGAGAAACGGCGTTGCACCCGTAATTGAATTTTATGGAAAATTTAATACATTTTTTTAGACTTAACATTCTTATATTCAAAACAATATAAAAGATGAAAAATCAAGATACAATATTATGGCGACCTTCGAAAGCCAAGATAGCGGATAGTCAAATGTTTGATTTTATGCAAAAATTGAACAACAAGTATTCCATTGGCGGGACAGACTACGAGGAAGTTTGGCAATGGTCGGTAGAAAATCCGGCTTTATTTTGGAAAGAAGTATGGGAATACACGGGCATCATCGCAAGCCGTCAAGCGGATGCCATCTTGGACGACCCGGGGAAAATGCCGGGTGCGCATTGGTTTGAAGGAGCAAGGCTCAATTTTGCAGAAAATTTGTTGCGTAGAAAAGACGGACACACCGCCCTGATTTTCAGAGGCGAGGACAGTGTCCGCAAGGAATATACTTATGCAGCATTGTACGAGGAAGTGCGCAAAGCAGCCTTAGCTTTACGCAGGGCGGGTGTCCGGAAAGGGGACCGGGTCGCTGCCTTTATGCCCAATATGCCGGAAACGGTCATTTTTATGTTGGCAACTGCCTCTACCGGCGCCATTTGGTCTTCGACCAGCCCCGACTTCGGTATCAAAGGGGTCTTGGACCGTTTTTCGCAGATAGAGCCGAAAATCATCCTTGCCGCCGACGGCTATTTTTACAAGGGAAAATCCTTTGATTCGCAAGCAAAATTACGGGATATTCTAGACCAACTTCCGGGAGTGCAACAGGTTGTCGTAGTGGATTATACCGGCAACCGGAACACGCAAACCATTCCTAAGGCAATAGCTTGGGAAGATTTTGTCACGGAAGCTGACGGGGATTTAGAGTTCGAACAACTGCCCTTTGACCATCCGCTGTATATCATGTATTCTTCCGGCACTACCGGACTTCCCAAAAGCATCGTCCACTCGGCGGGCGGCACGCTTATCCAACATCTTAAAGAACTCCGCCTCCACAGCGATATGCGTCCGGAAGACACGGTATTTTATTTCACGACTTGCGGGTGGATGATGTGGAACTGGATTGTTAGTAGTCTTGCATTGGGAGTAAGTTTGGTACTCTATGACGGAAATCCGTTTTATCCCGGACCGGAAGCCTTGTTGAAAATGGCTGACGAACTGAATATTTCATTTTTCGGCACGAGTGCCAAATATATTGCCTCCTTGGAAAGCGCCGGTGTCAAGCCCAAAGAAATCTCATCCTTTCCTTATCTGCGTACTATTGCCTCTACGGGTTCGCCTCTCACGGACGAAAGTTTTGAATACGTTTACCGCGAGTGGAAGGAGGATGTTCAGCTCTCTTCTATCTCCGGAGGTACGGACATTATTTCTTGCTTTGTCCTGGGCAATCCGGTCTTGCCGGTCTATAAAGGCGAAATACAATGCCGCGGGCTGGGAATGGATGTGGACTGTTTTGATGACTACGGACAAAGTGTTCGCAACGAACAAGGAGAACTGGTCTGCAAAACCGCTTTCCCGTCTATGCCGGTCTATTTTTGGAATGACACGGACCAAAAGCGCTACCGCGAAGCCTATTTTTCGACCTACCCGAATATCTGGAGACACGGAGACTACATTTCTATCAACGACCACGGGGGTATCATCATCTACGGTCGTTCGGACGCCACACTCAATCCGCAAGGAGTCCGTATCGGAACCGCCGAAATATACCGTGTCCTGGAAAATATGAAAGAAATTGATGATTCGGTTGTGGTCGGCAAAAAAGAAGCGGGAGACGAAAAAGTGGTGCTCTTCGTGAAACTTCCCGCCGGGCAAGAGCTTACGGACGCACTCACCCAACTTATCCGGAATAAAATTCGCACGCAATGCAGCCCGCGCCACGTCCCCGCCATCATCCTGCAAGCGCCGGACATTCCTTATACGCTCAACGGAAAGAAAGTGGAAGTCGCCGTCAAAAAACTCATTCACGGACAAAAAGTGCTCAACAAAGATGCGCTGGCAAATCCCGGAAGTTTGGCATTCTTTGAAAATGTGAAACTGTAAATTTTCCGGTTAAAGCAAACCTTATACATACGAAACACGCCCGGCAGGCAAAAACGGAAAACAACATAACAATCTATGACACAAAGCTTTATACAGCATATTGCTCAAGAAATAAAAACACACTATCAAGACCGGACGGAAAACGTTTGTGTGGTATTTCCCAACCGTCGTCCCGCGCTGCTGTTAAAGAAGGAATTGAGCCATATGTATGAGCATCCGGTTTGGCTTCCGGATATGTTTTCCATTGAGGATTTTATTCGCAAATTTCACGATTTTGCCGTGCTGGACCCCATTATGTTAGCTTTCGAGCTCTATGAAGCCTATCAAAGTTTAATGGGGGACCAATCCCAATCATTCAACGAATTTATCGATTGGGCACCTGTTTTGTTGAATGATTTTAATGAAATAGATGCCAACCTTGTTGATCCCGGGAGCATCTTTGACAATCTTGCCGATTTTAAATATTTCTCCATTTGGGACCCTTCCAAAGAATCCATCTCCGAACTGGAAAATAACTACCTGCAATTTTTTCGTTCGCTCCGGAGAATTTACGAAGCTTTTCGCTCACACTTATTTGAAAAATCGTACGCCTACCAAGGCTTGGCAAACCGTTTGTTGATAGAAAACTTTGATGATTATTTCCAAGACAATCCCTATTCGGTTATCATTTTTGCGGGTTTCAACGCCCTCACCAAATCGGAGGAGGCTCTCATCGAACGGCTCCAAGAGAAGGGCTTGGCAAAGACCTATTGGGATACCGACAAATACTATATGGAGCAAGGAATACAGGAGGCAGGATATTTTTTGCGAAAATACAAAAAGAAAGCAAAAAGTGATTTCAAATGGGTATTTGACTATTTCTCCCGCAAGGATAGAAACGACCGTATCATCGGTGCTTCGGGCAATGTGAATCAAGTTAAAGTCGCTGCGGAAATTCTGCAAGAGATTGCCACCCAAAACCCCGGACAAATAGAAAAGACCGCCCTCATCTTGCATCAGGAAGACCTGTTGATTCCGGTGCTCAACGCTATTCCGGAGGAGATAGAACATTTCAACGTAACCATGGGACTTCCGGTTTCCGCTACCCATTATTTTCAATTTATCCGGCAGATGTTTGAGATGCAAAAGAATTTGGAGCGTTACAGCCGTTCCGGCTCTCCCGTTTTTTATTCCCGCGACCTCATTGCCATACTGCAATCCATACCCCTAAGACATTATATCGATTATCATAAAAAGGGAGCTGAGGTAAAAGATATTATCCGGCGTATCACCGTTCAAAACAAGGTCTTTT
>WFZU01000233.1 GCA_015489405.1 Bacteroidales bacterium | reverse complement strand
TTTTTTAGATTACGGAACTTTTTCCGGTTATTTCCATTCATTTATCATTTTTTTTATATTGTTCAAAATATTCTTAACTTTGCCAAAAATTATCGAAGTGATAGCGTCTGAAAAAGGAAAAGGCAGGTACGCGACCGGTTCTTGGTAATTTGTTGAATTGTAAAAGATTGATGTAATGTAAAATTTAAAAAATAAGAAAACGAAAATATGAAAACATTATCAAAGCTTTCTGTCGGAATTGCACTTTTCATTCTTTTCTCATCTTGTGTCTCAAATAAGATGCTTACTTCGTCCGTGTCTCCAACTGCCATCCATGAGTTGGCATATTTTGAACCGATATCATACATTCATTTGATTGAAAAAGGGAATAAATCAAAGTATAATGATTCTTTGTCTCGCATAACGACAACTGAGGTTGAAGAAATCTTATTGAATAATAAAGAGAAGCTGAATCTCTCTCATCGTATAACCATTGAGGATGATACATTGATGTCCCGGATAAAAGATGAGATAACTCTTCTGATACAAGCAGCCATCCTGAATAAGAGTTTGGATGCGCTGGTTATACCTCCAACCATTGATTCAATATTGAAAAGTAAAAATCAACGATTTTCCTTAGCAGTGGTCTCGTCAGGATTTGGAAGACGGAAAGGCAATTATGGTGGACAAGTGGCAAAATCGCTTGGCGTTGGTTTATTAACTATGGGGATGTATATCCCCGTTCCCGTAAAATCGAATATTACGATGTATGCGTTGATATTTGACTCTCAATTAAATAATGTGGCTTTTTTCAAAAGAACAAAACCGCTCGAGAAGTCTCCTACTGACTCCGAGATATTAGAAAAACAAATTAGAAAGCTTTTTGAGGGATATTTCTTTGAGCCACCAAGATATTAGTCTTTATGAAATAGGTGATAAATATTTTTGACAGTCTCTTTCAGAATATTTATATGAGGAAATGTTCGCATAAAAAAAAAGAATGAATAAATTTTTCATCGCATTACTGACAGGAATAATTGCCGGCATTATTGACGTTATTCCAATGATAATTCAGAAAATGGAAAGAATGGAAAATCTCTCCGCTTTTTCACATTGGGTTGTTCTCGGATTGATCATTCCGTTTGTTTCTTGGGATGTGCCGGCTTGGTTGAAAGGCTTAATTAGTGTCTGTCCATAAAGTCAAGAGCTTGAGCTAGAATGTTCGAATTCAAGGCTTGTGAAATACTCAAAACCAAGGAGTTGACTCCTGTCAATGCGATGCGTTGAGCTTGCCGAAACGACTGGTTTCAGAACGAGCGTAACGCAGAAGTCGGACATTATAGACAAGCTCTAATTATGCCGGATAAGAACCAGGGTAGCACCATAGCCATACTCCTTCATCGAAGCATCACGGTAAGCCACTTTCGGATAGTCTTTGAGCAGTTCCTGTATTTTTGCTTTCAGTATCCCCTGCCCTACGCCGTGGATAAAAGTAACTTTGGTATAATAATTTTCGATAGCGCTGTCCAAGCAGTCCTTAAAATATCGCAACTGGTAATCCAATTTCTCAAAATCCTTCATTTTCGATTCATCTTCCACCAACTCCGAGAGATGCAGATCCACCACCGCTTCGCGCGGGCCGGTCTTGTATTTGTGGATTAACTGCGTTGCTTGCTCTATCTTGCTCCGGGTTTCAATCACCTCATTGACATCAAGTTTCTCTTGTTCCTTTTGGAGAATGGAGAAAATAGGTTTGGCAACATTCAAGGGCAATAGAGAAATAAACAAGGCACGGGAATCTATCAAGCCCGAAGGCTTAAAATTGCCCTCTTTGGAAAAATAAGATGCTTTCAATGAGAAATCCGTATTCACCGGAGACAAGACGCTCTTTTGTTCCCCGGTATTAACAAAAATCCCTTGTACCACACCTTGCAAATAACGGTTTAGCTCTTCTCTTTCCACCGTATTGAGCAAACACATCGAATGGGCTTCCACCTGTCCGGCGGATTGGGGAGAATACGCCTCTTCCGCTCTCAGGTAAAAAGAATAGAGCAGGTCAAAGGACGTATTATTAACCAGATATAAATCCAAACTTCCTAATGTTACAAAACGCTGGTCCAAAGGCACGAAAGCAAAGTAAATGCCCGGCTGGAAACTCCCCTTGGCAGTGTTGTTTTCCAAACGGATTTGGGAAGAGAAAGCATCTTTTTTGACCACTCCGTCCGTGCTCGACGAAACCGTCGCAGTAGCCGCCGGCAGTTCGCCCTCCATACCGAAATCGACCGGAATAAGGTCTTGTATCAAGGTAGGAATCTCAAAACCATCGTCAATGAGCACATTCACCATGCCCGGACTCAATATTTTGGAAACGACTCCTCCCCCTTCTTCGTTCAAAAATCTTACTTTATCTCCTACTTTATATCTCATAGTATTAATTTTTTAGGTGAACCTGAAAAAACCTAGCTTCCGCCCTGTTCCGTCATATTATTTTCCCCTACCGGAAAATATGTTTAATGTAATGCCAAGGATTTTTAAGCTTTTTGCGTTCATCGAGATTGCTCAACGTCTTCGCCAATTTATCTTGCAAACGCGGACTCCCGGCAACCCGGTCCGCCACCAAATTAAAAAGCCAATCATGCTTTAAGATGCCGGGCAACTTCTTACTAATAGACAACTCTTTATCTATCGTCTTGTAAACTTGCTCGTCATATTGCCGCAAAGTTTCGGCGGAAAAAGAATGCTGTCGTATCGCTTGTTGCAAGGTTTGAGCAGCGAATTTTCCCATTAATGCCGCATGCCCTATCCCCTCGCCGGTGAAAGGATCTATCAGTCCGGCACTATCCCCGACAAGTAAAAACCGGTTTCCCGAAAGGGGTAATTTTTTATAAAACAAAGGCAAAGGGTGAGCTCCGAAAGGGGCTACGACTTCTGCATCTTCGAAACGTTTGGCGAGATAAGCATTCTGTTCGATAGCCTCTTGCAAAATCTTTTTCAGACTCTTTTTTTCTTTCAAAACCCTAGCTTTGGCAACACCTACCCCGACATTGGCACGCCCGTCCGGTTGGGGGAAAATCCAAAGATAGCCCGGATTTAATCCTTTCAAAAAATGAAGTTCGATGTAATTCTCCGGATGCAAACCTTTGACACCTTTGTAATAGGTACGGAGTCCCAACATCGTATTGCTTCCGTCTGCCCGGTATTGCGAAAAAACTTTCTGAAACGGCTGCATTGCCCCGGCAGCCAAAACAACCACCTCCGCCTCTATCCTTAATCCGTCCCGGCAATGGATATGCATTTGGTCGCTTTCCTCTTTGACCTCCACGATTTCCTTTCCTTCCAAAAGTTGCACGTATTTTGCGTTGTTTTTTATCTCTTCGATAAAAAAATTGTCAAATTCCTTACGTGGAGCAATATATCCCGGCGGGATTTCCTTGATTTTGCGTTCTTGCAGAAAAGGGATGTCCAGCACCGTACCGCGTGGAGACGAAAAACGCATTCCGTAGGACGGAAGCAAAAAATCTTGCCGGTGAAACCGCAACAACAAGTCCGTATCAAGCTCCTCCAAGACATCTACGACCCAACCGCTGATGCCATCGCCACAGATTTTATCCCGCGGAAAAAAAGATTTATCTACCAACGTACAAGCAATGCCGTACTTTTCCAAAAAGAGCGCCGTAAAAAGTCCGGCTGGTCCGGCACCGGCTATGCATATTTGCGTTTGAACAGTATCCATTTTTCGTTTTATTCTACCTTGGTAGAACTCATAAAGCCTTTCAATACACCACGGGTAGAGTTTTTGATAAAGAGCAATATTTCATCCCTTTCGGCACTGGGTGTCATATTTGCCTCTACCCACACGACCGCCTTGGAGACAATCCGGTTTTTTACAAATATCTCGCGGTAAATATCTTGAATCTCGCGAATTTTCTCGCTGCCAAATCCACGCCGTCGCAAGCCGATAGAATTAACCCCTGCATAAGAAATGGGTTCCCGGGCAGCCTTGATAAAGGGTGGAATATCCTTGGATACCAAGGAGCCTCCCGAAATAATCGCATGTTTACCAATTTTCACAAACTGATGTACGGCGGACATTCCACCGAGAATGACAAACTCACCGATTTCAACGTGCCCACCCAAGTTCACGGCATTAGCCAGAATGGCGTTATCACCGATAATACAATCATGCGCCACATGCACATAAGCCATCAGGAGAACATTATTGCCAACCACGGTTTTCAGATTTGCTACCGTACCCCTGTTGACGGTAACAAACTCACGGATAGTCGTATTGTCGCCAATCTCGACCGTAGTTTCTTCGCCGTTAAATTTCAGGTCTTGCGGTATAGCACCGATGACCGCCCCCGGAAAGATGCGGCAATTTTTCCCGATACGCGTGCCTTCCATAATGGTAACATTGGAACCGATCCAGGTACCTTCACCTATTTCCACGTTTTTTTCAATATTGACAAAAGGCTCAATAACCACATTCTTGGCTATCTTGGCATGTGGGGACACACTTGATAAAGGATAATTCATCTTTATATTTCTTAATTATTTTTTCTTTTCTATCATTGCCAGGATGTCCGCTTCGACCACCGCTTGATCTCCCACATATCCTACCCCTTTCATATTTGCCAAGCCTCTGCGGATAGGTCCTTTCAGTTCCAAGGAAAATATTAAAGTATCGCCTGGCACCACTTTTTTGCGAAATTTCACGGCATCTATTTTCAGAAAATACGTCAAATAATTCTCCGGATCTTCGACCTGACTCAATACGAATATTCCGCCTACTTGCGCCATCGCTTCAATCTGGAGCACACCGGGCATTACCGGCTCTGCCGGAAAATGTCCTACAAAGAAAGGCTCGTTCATAGTAACATTTTTGAGCCCTACTACGTGAGTCTCATCCATATCCAAGATTTTGTCAACCAACAAAAAGGGCGGACGGTGCGGAAGCATCTCACGGATAGCCAAAATATCGTAGAGAGGCTTGCCGGTAGTTTCAAATGGAGGTTTAAATCTTTCCATAATACACTTATTTTAAACTTTCAATTATTTTTTTTCCAAATTCATAATTCACTTTATGTCCGGGCTTAAAAGCTACAATCCTTGCTTTTAACGGTCTTCCGAGAAGACTTAAATCACCTATCAGATCCAAAAGTTTATGACGTGCCGGTTCATTTTCATAACGTAATTTAAGATTATTCAACACGCCCCGTTCCCGGACTTTCACTTCGGGTTTGTTAAACACTTTCGCCAACCTTTTTAATTCCTGTTCGGAAACCGTCTTATTGACAAAAACAATGGCATTATTGAGGTCGCCCCCCTTGATCAAATTATTTTCCAGGAGAAACTCCAATTCATGCAAAAAAACAAAAGTACGACAAGACGCAATCCGGTCTTTAAACTCATGCATCGCATCCATATAAGCTTCCTGAATAGACAAGACTTCCGTGCCGAAATCTATTTTTACGGCTATCGAAAAATGGTCATCCGGAATAAGTTTAATCTCGCTGCCGGTATCCTCATCAACATAACGTACCGTTTTTTTGGGGACAATATACCGGCGTTCCTTATCTTGTTCACGAATACCCACCTTCCGGATTTCTTCCACAAAATATTTGGCACTCCCATCCATAATGGGCATTTCCGTGCCATCCACTTCAATGAAAGCGTTGTCCACTCCCATTCCCACAAGTGCAGCCAAAAGATGCTCCACGGTATGAACGACCACCGCACCTTTTCCGATCGAAGTACCTCTATCCGTAGCAACCACATTCTCGATAAGAGCGGCAACCCTGTTTTCTCCTTTCATATCCGTACGGATGAAAACGAAGCCGGTATCTACCGGTGCCGGTTTGACGACGACGTGTACCATTTCTCCCGTGTGAAGTCCCAAGCCCTGAATCCTCACGTCTCCTTTTATTGTCTTCTGATATTCTATTTTCATACCGGCTGCAAATGTATATAAATAATCTGTTCTGTTCTCTACAATCTTTTTCACTATTAATGCTCCGTTCCGGATAATTTCATGCCAATTAGTGTCTGTCCATAAAGTCAAGAGCTTGAGCTATAATGTTCGAATTCAAGGCTTGTGAAGTTCTGAAAGCAAAGGAGTTGACTTACGTCAATGCGATGCATTGAGCTTGTCGAAAAGACTGGTTTCAGAACGAGCGTAACGCAGAAGTCGGACATTATGGACAAGCTCTAATTACGCTTTTCCGGAACAAGACGACATACTCTCATTTATCTTTTCAAATCAATAATCCTTGTTCAACACTTGTTTGATTTACGAAAGGCTTTTTTCAGATTTCAATTTAGCCTCCAACTCTCTAATTCTTTTTTCCAATTTTTCCAAATTCTTGAAAATCACAAATGAACGATTAAATTGGGAATAATCAAATGCCGGAGAGCCTTGAATAGCCACCCCGGGAGTCTTGATAGTCCTTCCGACACCGGACTGGGCTTGAATCTTCACGCCATCAGCAATCTGAATATGACCCACAATCCCTACCTGTCCTCCTATCATACAATTTTTTCCGACTTTCGTCGAACCCGAAATACCGGTCTGTGCGGCAATAACCGTATGCTCTCCAATCTCCACATTATGCGCTATTTGAAGCAAATTATCCAGTTTAGCCCCTTGGCGAATAATCGTAGAGCCGATAGTAGCGCGATCTATAGAGCAATTGGAGCCTATCTCTACCTTGTCTTCAATGACTACATTCCCAATCTGGGCAATCTTATCAAAACTTCCGTCGGGACGGGGAGCAAAACCAAAACCATCGCCTCCTATCACCGTACCGGAATGAATAATGCAGTCCGAACCGATACGGGTATCCTCATAAATATTTACGCCCGAATACACAATCGTATTATCCCCAATAACACTATGGTCTGCGATATAGGTGTTCGGATATATTTTCACATTATTTCCCAGTCGTACCCCCTCTCCGAGAACAACGTATTCCCCCAGATAGACGTGTTCCCCGAGACTGGCGGAAGCAGGAACAACTGCGGTCTCATGAATGCCTTCTTTTTGTTTCTGATATTGACTGTACAAATCCAGCAAACGGGCAAAAGCGGCATAGGCGTCTTCTACTTTTATCAAGGTAGCTTTCACTTCCCTCTCCGGCTCAAAACTACTGTTAACCAGTACCACTGATGATTTTGTCGTATAGATATGGGGAGTATATTTGGGGTTTGCCAGGAAAGAAAGGCTCCCCGGCTCCCCTTCTTCTATTTTTGCAAAACGGTTTACCGTAATGCTTTCGTCTCCTACTACTTTACCCTGTAAAAAATCGGCAATCTGTTTAGCTGAAAATTCCATGTATTCTTATTATTTTAGTGAAGTATTTCCTTGGGGAAACACACAAAATATTTTGTAACCGGACGTGCGGAAACCGAAATATTCATCGGATCCGAAACCTCCGTTATATCCTTTACTTTTCGACCTTTGGTCAAAATATTAATATTGTCATGATGCGTATCGTAGGTAAAATTGGAAGTCGAACCCGAAACAAAAAAATATTTCATTTCCTCCTCCCCGGTACCGAAACGCTCTTTTATCTTGTTCTGAATCTCCAATACATAAAAGTATTCAAAAGGATTCGAACTCATCTCACAACGATACAAGCGGCGATTCATCAGTGAAGTTGACAAGAAACGAAGAATGCGATCCGTATGTCCCATCCACTCTTTGATAGCCGATATAATATCATAATCATCCAAGAGCAGAAATTTCTGCAAGACCTCCTCATTGTTTTCAAAATCCTCTTTCGCATAATCGCGCTGCAAGAAAAAAAGCAAAGAAGATGAGCCGAAAAGGGGTTCCCCTTGTTGAGCCAGCCAACTCGCCCTTTGCAAAATCAGGACCAGCATATATTCGGCAGCCAAAACCGTTTTGTGCAGATAGACCTGCCAATACATTAAGCGGCGGGCGACTAAAAATTTCTCCAAAGAATAAATCGCCTTTTCTTCTGCTACCAACTGATCGTCCACGAGTTCCAACATCTTCAATATGCGTTCTGTCCCGACCACTCCTTCGGAAACGCCGGTAAAAAAACTATCCCGTGAAAGATAGTCCAACCTGTCAACATCCAACTGCCCGGAGACAAGCTGCGCAAAAAAAGCACGTCTGTATGTGCGGTTAAAAATCGCAATAGTACGTTCCAAACGTCCTTCATAATGATGATTTAATTTTTTCATCACCAGTTGGGAAATAAATTCATGGTTGGTGCCTTTGACCAGCGAATGCTCCAAAGCGTGGGAAAAAGGACCATGTCCGACATCGTGCAACAAAATGGCAAGCAGACTCGAGAGTTCTTCCTCTCCGGAAATAGAATGTCCCTTGGAACGCAACACTTGTAAAGCCTGATGCATCAGATGCATTGCCCCCAAAGAATGATTAAAACGCGTATGATAAGCCCCCGGATACACCAGATGCGTAAGTCCCAATTGTTTTATCCGGCGTAAACGCTGAAAATAGGGATGCTCAATGACATCAAAAAGAAATTCGTCGGATATATTGATGAACCCGTAAATGGGATCGTTGATTATCTTCTTCTTATTTATTAACTCCCTGCTCAAATAGCTCTGTTTTTGCAATTTATCATCTTACCGGAACAAGCCCGGAATGTTAATATTTATTAATCTACACGGCATAGCACAATATTTGCTTGAAATAAACATTCGTATCCTTGAAACAAATTTTGCACCACAAACGTTTAGTGATACAAGATTATTTCACAGTACAATTGGTTGCGTTGACAGGAATATTTTTATAAACAATATTAGAACACTAAAAAAAATAACGATAATGGACGAAAGAATCAATATTTTGTGGGTCGATGATGAGATTGAACTTTTGAAACCACACATCCTCTTCCTCGAGAAAAAAGGGTATGCGGTCTCTACCGCTAACAATGGAAGTGATGCCTTGGACATGATCAAAAATCATTTTTTTGACATCGTCTTTTTGGACGAACAAATGCCCGGTCTGTCGGGAATCGAAACCCTGGAACGAATCAAAAACGATGCTCCTTTTATTCCGGTAGTGATGATTACCAAAAGCGAAGAGGAACAAATCATGGAAGATGCTATCGGCTCGCAAATTGCCGACTACCTGATCAAACCCGTCAATCCCAGTCAAATATTGCTAAGCCTCAAAAAAAATCTTGAAAACAAAAAACTTATCGGCGAAAAAACAGCACAACAATATCAACGCTCTTTTGGTAAACTGAGTGCCGAAATATCTATGAATCCCGGGTTCAGGGAGATTGCAGAAATATACAAAAAACTGGTACGCTGGGAAATAGACTTGCAAAACACAGACGACCAAGGAATTAGCGAGATATTGGCAATGCAGAAGAAGGACGCTAACAATGTTTTTGCCAAATATTTTGAACGTCATTATGAAGATTGGCTCAACAACAGGGAGCAAGACAAACCGGTATTTTCCCACATGCTGTTGAAAGAACGTGTCTTCCCTCTGTTAAAAAATTCCAAGCCGGTATTTCTGCTGGTGATAGATAACCTGCGCTACGATCAATGGAAATTCATTCAACCCCTCATTCAAGAAAAATTTTCCGTACAGACCGATGAAGTCTATTTTTCCATTTTGCCGACCGCCACTCAATATGCCCGTAATGCGCTGTTTGCCGGACTTATGCCCTTGGACATCCAACGAAAATACCCGCAATGGTGGCTCAACGAAAATGAAGAAGGAGGAAAAAATCAATTTGAAAAGGAACTGCTGGCGGAAAATCTAAAAAGGTATGCCTACAGTGATAAATTTTCTTATCACAAAGTGTTAAATTTAAGTTACGGAAAAAAATTAGTGGAAAACCTCCCCAACCTGATGCATAACCCGCTGAATGTGATTGTGTACAATTTCATTGATATGCTCTCCCATGCACGTACGGAGATGGACATTATCAAAGAACTGGCAGATGATGAAAAAGCCTACCGCTCCTTGACACGCTCTTGGTTCGAGCATTCACAACTTTATGAGATATTCGATTTCCTCTCCGGAAAAGATGTGGAAGTCATCATTACGACCGACCATGGTTCGGTAAAAGTTGTTAACCCCGTAAAAGTGGTGGGGGATAAAAATACGAATACCAATTTGCGTTACAAAACCGGAAAAACACTGTCCTACAACCCCAAAGAGGTTTATGCGGTAACAGACCCCCATAAAATTTTCCTACCCAAAGAATATATTAACTCCAAATATATTTTTACCCGGAACAATGACTTCTTCGTGTATCCGAACAATATGAACTATTACACAAACTATTACAAAAACACTTTTCAACACGGAGGCATCACCATGGAGGAGGTGCTCATCCCCTTTGTTCATCTCAGACCGAAGTAGGATGCCGGGTGCATAAACACGGCAAGGATTGAGAAATAAAGAAGAACTATATCTCCTTATTCTTCAACATCCTGTAAATGGAAGATCTACCAATATCCAGTTTTTGGGAAACGATGTTAATATTTTGTCCGTATTTATCCATATAGTGACGAACGATACGACGGGAATATTCCTTCAACGTCATTTCTTCCGTAAGGAATGTATGGCTCTCATCCACGGCATTGAAACTTATATCTTCCTCATTAATTATATCGCCCGAAGCTAAGACACAAGAAAGTTCTACGACCGATTTCAATTCCCTGACATTGCCCGGATAGGAGTAGTTTAGGAGTTTTCGTTTTGCCTCATTACTGAAATTCATTTCCGGCAAATTATTCTCCTTGATGTACTCCCGTTTAAAAAAATCGGCTAACAACAAGACGTCTTTTTCTCTGTCGCGCAAAGGGGGCAATTCAATAGGGAGCCCCAAAAGACGATAGTACAAGTCTTCCCTGAAAAGATTTTTTCGCACCAATTCTTTGAGATTTTTATTCGTAGCTACAATAATGCGCGCATTAATTTTTATCTCCTTCAAACCACCGACTCTCACCAACTCCTTTTCTTGCAAAACGCGGAGAAGTTTGCTCTGCATGGTCATATCCATTTCTCCTATTTCATCCAGAAAAAGCGTACCGTCGTTTGCCAACTCAAATTTTCCTATTTTCCGGGCTACCGAACCGGTAAATGCCCCTTTCTCATGCCCGAAAAGCTCACTCTCCAGAAGTTCCGAAGGAATAGCACTAACATTGATAGCTACAAAATTACCTTTCGCCCGGTTCGAATTATAATGTATCGCTTTAGCTACCATTTCCTTTCCGGTTCCGGTCTCACCATAAATGGAAACGGTGATATTGGACTGGGCAGCTTTTTCGATCATCCGGAATACACGCCTCATACTGAGACTGTCCCCAATGAAAGAACGGTCAAAAGAATATTTTTGACCAATCTCCTGTTTCAAAGAACTTATTTGCTGACGAAGAGCAGCATTTTCACGGTATTTGAGAATGGATTTCCACAACAAATCTTTGGTACTTTTATTCTTCACCAAATATTCATCCGCCCCCGCACGCAACAAATCCATGGCAACATTAATGTCCTCCTGTCCGGAGACCACGACAACCCCGATATTTTTATCATACTCCTTGATAGCTTTCAAGACTTCCATTCCCGACATATCCGGCAATGAAAAATCCAGGGATACAACCAAGGGGTTCAATCGCAGATTCCGGATACATTCTTTTCCCGTAGAAAACACGTGAACATCATACTCCTTATTGAGCGAAAGATGATATTTCAACATTTTGGTGTATATCGGATCATCCTCAACGATAAATATTTTATAAACAGCATCCATAGTCTATTTTTTTCCAAAATTACTAAAAAATCCAATACGGAAAATTATTTTACAAAAAAAAGAAAAATGTTTAAAAAATAGAATAAAGCGCCAGTCCATACAACCAAAAAATCCGGAGTAGAACATTCAAGGATAACGATTACAAAATACTAATACCCAACAACTTACACCGCAACAATTCAATATATTGAGATTGTCGCAATGACAGTTTTGAGAATCAACCTAGCGATTTATTGGGGATTTGAGAAAGATTCTAAATAATACACATCCTTATAATCCGTCCCAGTCTGCTATCATACCAGTCTCTTCCGTTTCCAACGTCCCGTATAAAAATAACTCAAAGACAAGCTCATCCCCACGAACCAACCAATCGGCGAACCATACCAAATACCGACATATCCGGCACGCAGAGATAAAAAATACGATGCCGGAATACGCACCAACCATAGCGCTATCAGCGTAATAAACATCGGAACGACCACATCTCCGGCACCTCTCAATGCTCCATTATACACAAACAGAATTGAAAAGATAAAGAAAAACCAAGCCACCGTTTTCAAGTAACTGACGCCAATGGCAATAACCGTCGCATCATTCGTAAAAACACTTATCAGAAAATCCGGGAAAAGAAGTGCAATGGTAGAGATAATTACGGAAATCGAGACCGTCAGAGCCATCGTAGCATAAACGCCGCGATAGACTCTGTCTATCTTTCCGGCACCGACATTTTGTCCGACAAAAGCAGCCAAAGCCACCCCGAAGCTCATCGCCGGCATAGAAGCCAATGCTTCTATTCGCATCGCAATAGTATAAGCGGCAATCACATCCGTTCCAAAAGCATTGACAATCCATATCAAGGCAAAAATACCAACTGCTACAATCGTATTCTGCAAGCCGGATGGCAGCCCCACTTTCAATATTTTCTTGAAAATCTCTTTCTTAAAACGAAGTTTGAAAAAATGCAGGGTAACCACCGGATGCGTACGGTTCAAATACAAAATTGCCGTAATAAATGCCCCTGCCTGCGACAGGATAGTGGCATACGCCACACTCGCAATACCCCATTTAAAGACAACGACAAAAAGCAAGTCAAAAACAATATTAAAAAGCGTAGAGAGTATCAAGAAATACAAGGGCGTTTTAGAATCCCCAATCCCCCTGAGGATGGCACTTGTCCCGTTGAAACCAAAGAAAAAGAACATTCCGAACAAAAATATTTTCAGATAGGTGGATGCAAAAGGAAGTACATCTTCCGGTAAATTAATCAGACGAAAGAGATCATCAACCAAGAAATATCCGGCAATGCTTATCAAAATCGCACTCGAAAAAAGCACAATATACAAAGTCTCAATCGTACGTTTTACATCATCCATCTTCTTGGCTCCGAAATATTGGGAAACCAATATGGAAGCCCCCGCCCCAAAACCAATCACCAAGGATATCAAGATAAAAATAAGCGGAAAAGAAGCTCCGACAGCAGCCAATGCTTGCTTGCCCAAATAATTGCCAATGATGATACTATCCACGATATTGTACAACTGCTGAAACAAATTGCCCAACACCATGGGGATAGCAAAAAGGGCTATCCTTTTCAATACCGAACCTGTCGTTAAATCTTTCACGGGAGCAAAGCTACTCCATTTTGATATATCAAAACTTTTTACTTTGTTCTTACCGAAAAAAAACACACCGACCGCAAACATTTCCAATATATGAATCCAAAATCATACTAACACCCGGGAGATTGCATAACGGAAAATTTAATATTATTTATGTTTCGGAAAATAAAAATAAGCCTACATTTGCAGCGTTTTAGAATTGTTTTAAATGCATAATAAATTTGATTTTTCCGGGGCAATACACAGTGTCAAAGAAGCAAAACTCATATTAATCATAGGGCACATCAATCCGGACGGTGACGCACTGGGGTCAGGATTAGCCCTATACAACAGTTTGCTTTCGGAAGGAAAAACCGCTTACATCATAATGCCTAATGAATTTCCGCAATTTCTTGATTTCCTGCCCTCTTCCCGGGAGATTTTACGGTATTCCCGCCATGCGGAAAAAATAGAAAATTTGTTTAAGCAGGTAGACCTGATTATCAGTGTTGACCATAATGCTCCCAATCGCACCGGCGGACTCGAGGAACTTGTCCGCAAAAGCAACGCCCGGAAAATCTTGTTTGACCACCATATCGAACCGGACTACGCTTCCTATGATTGGGTTTACCAAACCGAACGGATATCATCGACCAGTGAGCTGATGTATCACTTCCTGAGCGCCTATGCAGGTGCGTCCCTCAGCAAAGAAATTGCCACCTGTATTTATACCGGAATGATGACGGATACCGGCTCATTCAGTTATGCTTGTCCTACTCCCGACACCTATCATATTGCGGGGAAATTACAGGAATTGGGTGCAGATATTGAATATATCCACCAGCAAGTATTTTTCAATTATCCGGAAAACAGAATGCGCCTTCTCGGCTACAGCCTAAGCAATAAATTGATCGTGAAGAAGGAATACAAAACCGCCTATATTTATTTGAGCAAAGATGAATTGGAACGCTTCGACTACCACCCGGGCGACACGGAAGGATTGGTCAACTGGGCGCTGTCTCTGGAAGGAATCCTTTTTGCAGCTTTGTTTAAAGAATTGAAGGAAAAAATTAGAATCTCATTCCGTTCACAAGGCAATTTCTCCGTTAATGAATTTGCTGCAGGTTATTTTGAAGGTGGAGGACACAAGCACGCAGCCGGCGGGAGTTCCAAAAAATCCTTACAGGAGACCCTTGCCTTCTTCGAATCTTTACTTCCGGAATTAAGCATTGAATAAGATGAAAAGTTTTTTCAATATAATTTTCGCCGGAATGTGGCTGCTGTTATTTGCTTCCTGTGAATCTACTCCTACCTATGTCGCTCGCAGTAGTCAAAATGCTCACAAGATAAAGACCCAAGACCCGTTGATAGAAGCCAATCGAAGATTGCGACAAGAAGAAGATAAAGCCATTGAAGAATACATTAAACGGAAACAATGGAAAATGAAAACTAACGGAGAAGGGCTGCGCTATTGGATATATCAGAAGAACGAAAACGGACAAAAAATTGAGAACGGTAACAAGGTTACGATAGCCTATGTCTTATGTTTACTCAACGGAGATACAATTTATACTTCGTCTAAAAAAGGCTTAAAAGCCTTGGTAGTCGGGAAAAGGAGCGAAATTAAAGGCTTGGAAGAAGGATTATTATTAATGAAAAAAAATGAGAAAGCCAAATTTATTATACCTTCGCACCTCGCTTACGGGGTCTCTCCGGATGACCCGGAAATCCCGATAAAAGCAACATTAGTATATGATATTCAGGTAGTTGATATAAATAATAACAAATAAATTAAAAAGAAAAGTATGAAAAAATTAAGTGTTTTAGTGATTGTATTGATGAGTTTCAGCTCATTTATCAGTTGTCAGAACCAAAGTTCTGCCAAAAAAGTGGAAATTAAAAGCGCAACAGACTCTTTGTCCTATGCTATCGGTGTCGACTTGGCATCCAGAATTGATAAAGCCGGAGTAACCGAGTTTAACGCCGGTGCTTTAGCCAAAGGCTTTCAAGATGCTTTCAAAGCGGAGAATCCTCCTATGGATAACGCCACCGCAAATAAAATTATTCAGACGTTTTTCAAAAATATGAGTGACAAAGAAGCTCAAGAAAACAAAGAATCCTGTGAAAAATTCCTGGCGGAAAATGCGAAAAAAGAAGGCGTAAAGGTTACCAAAAGCGGACTTCAATACAAAGTTCTCAAAGAAGGTAGCGGTGCTACTCCCAAGCCCACAGACATCGTAGAAGTCAATTACAAAGGTAGTCTGATAGACGGTACGGTCTTTGACGAAAGTAAAGACAAACCCGTTTCCTTCCCGGTCAATGGCGTCATCCCCGGCTGGACGGAAGCACTGCAATTGATGAAAGTGGGTTCGAAATACCGCCTATTCATCCCTTCCGACTTGGCTTATGGAGAAAGAGGGGCAGGTAGTCAAATCAAACCCAACAGCGCATTGATTTTTGACGTGGAATTGTTGAGTGTCAAACCCGGCGACAAAGAGAAAAAGAAAAAGTAGTAAAAAACGTATTTCATCACTATGAGATATGCGAAGCTCCAAACATTGAAATACAATCATCTGATAAAAGCTCATTAGAGTTTCACAATAAGATACATAAAGGATTATAAAACAATAAAATAAGTGTTATGAATTTACATGAATATCAATCCAAAGAGATTTTAAAGAGTTTCGGAGTTGCCATTCAAGAAGGTATAATGGCAGAAACGGTGAACGACGCTTTGGAAGCTGCCAAGCGTTTGCAAGAGGAAACCGGCACAGGATGGTTTGTTGTAAAAGCGCAAATCCATGCCGGAGGTCGCGGAAAAGGAATTATTAAAGAAACCGGTTCTCACGGAGTGGTTTTGGCTAAGGGGCTCGACAAAGTTGAGGACACGGTCAAAGGTATTCTCGGTGGAACGCTGGTTACCAAACAAACCGGAGAAAAAGGAAAAAAAGTAAACAAGGTTTTGATTGCCCAAGATGTCTATTATCCCGGAGATTCCGAGCCGGCAGAATTTTATATGTCTGTATTGCTCAATCGTGAGACCGGAAGAAACATCATCATGTATTCTCCCGAAGGAGGAATGGATATCGAAACGGTCGCAGAAAAAACACCGGAATTGATTTTCAAAGAAGAAGTTGACCCGAAAGTAGGTTTGCAAGCCTTCCAAGCACGCAGAGTTGCCTTTAACCTGGGTCTCTCGGGCAAAGCTTTTAAAGAGATGACCAAGTTTGTCTTTGCTCTTTACAAAGCCTATATGGGAACCGACTCTTCTATGTTTGAGATTAATCCCGTGCTGAAAACTTCCGACGACAGAGTGATTGCCGTAGATGCCAAAGTAAACCTGGATAACAATGCACTCTATAGACATAAGGATTACGCAGCGCTCAGAGATATAAGCGAGGAAGATCCTACGGAAGTGGAAGCAAAGAAATATGATCTGAATTACGTCAAATTAGACGGAAATGTAGGCTGTATGGTCAATGGTGCCGGTCTGGCAATGGCTACGATGGACATCATCAAACTCTACGGAGGAGATCCCGCCAACTTCTTGGATGTAGGAGGTGCTGCCAATGCAGAGAGAGTAGAACAAGCCTTCCGCATCATTACCCAAGACCCCAATGTAAAAGCTATCTTGGTGAACATTTTCGGAGGTATCGTACGGGGAGACTTGGTAGCCAAAGGCGTGGTGGAAGCCTACAAAAACCTGGGTGATATCGACATTCCTATTGTGGTGCGTCTGCAAGGAACCAATGCTATCGAAGGGCGTAAAATTATCGATGAATCAGGGCTGAAAGTATTTTCGGCAGAAACGCTTGAAGATGCCGCCCGTAAAGTAACCGAAGTGATGGCTTAACAGCATTATTCCGGGAAACCGGCAGGGAAAAGCATATTATCCCCCCTGCGGGAATAAAAGAAAGCCTCCACGAAACCGGGGGCTTTCTTATTTTGTCAGAATAAGTTATTGCGGTACCTGAGAAGATTTGTTTTCATTGTCAATCCAATGCTCATTTTTATCGGAATTATCCGTTTGTGAATCCAGATTGAAATCGGCATCCAAATAACCGGAAGTACCGGCATCACTTTTCCATTTATCAACATCTTGCTGATTCACAAGCCCGTCCCTATTGCCATCTCCGCTCGCCATTCCCCAAACACCCGGCAGGAGATTTTGGTATCCGGCTACACCTCCGTAAACTTGCTCCGGTCCGCTTGTAAAATCATACGAAAATATACCTTCGTTCAAGGTAGGCGAGCCGGAAGACATAATCGCCAAATGATTCCGTTGGCGCAACACGATGTACACATTCTGACTATAGTCAAATGCCATCCGTAAATCAGAGACGCCATCCAAATCAACAATCTTTCCATCCGTTCGCAAGAGCCCGGCTTTGCGTTTTACCAAAGTCGAGGGAGTAGCTTCGGAAGCTGTATTCGCATCCCGTATTTCCACCAATATCCAATCCACCATATCCGGCGGAACAGACAGCAAACTTTCCGTCCCGGGATAATTCCAAGGACTCACGTTAAAGGGCTGATTTAAAGGAATAAAACCGGTCACATTTGCATTCATCTGCGTCCCGTTAAAAGCCCCTTCGAGCCATACCGTAAGATCCATTTGATATGCATCTACAATATTCAGGACGTAGTCTTCCACCTCCCCATAAACAGTTGTCCCGCAAGGACTTCCACAATCATTCCCTTGCCGTTTGATACGAATGCGCATCCTGGTATTTCCAAGATTCGCCGTAGGCGGAACATTCACGACAAAACTGCCTTGCGCATCCCCATCCACTTCACACACTACATTCTCTCCGGTATCCTCAAAATCAAAATCTCCATTCCAGTCAATCCATATTCCCAAATCATCACCGGGATGAATATTCCCGTTACTTACGCTTATGGAATAGGAAGTCCCCGGTGCCAAGTCCGTCTGCATTCCATTGTAAAAAGTATAGCCGTCAGCGCCTGAACTATTGTTAATATCTCCCATATACACCTGGCTGATATATTCTTCCCCACCACCGGAAGCCATACAATAATCACTGGCACTGACGTGAATGTAAGCATTTTTAGTTTCAGTGGAAGAACCGTACGCATTGGATGCCTCCAAACTGACCGTATAATCTCCGGGAACATCAAAACTCACTTGAGGGTTTTGAGAATTTGCAGTGGTACCACTTTCGAACGTTACCGTCGCCGGAGAGAAGGTCCAATTCCAGGCAGTAGGCGAATGAGAGGATAAATCCGTAAACTGTACTGTATCGTCAACATGGGGATCAAGGTCGGAAGCGATAAAATCAGCTTCCGGAGGAAGCGAAAGATTAACGGTAAAATTTTCAATCTCCGAACCGTCACTGCGAACAACGGAAACTGTCAAGGCATCTCCGGTAATAGAAAATTTACAGAAGTGATGAGACTCATCTACGACCTGGATGTAAGGATAGGATGGGTCGGGAGGATAAAGTGGCGCTCCACCGCCACCCGTGGTAATATGCATCACTCCATCCACCACTGCACGGGCATAATAATGGTTATGTCCCGAGATGACAAATTGCACCCCGTATTGAAGACACAGGGGTTGAATGATATTTTGAACATCCGGATTATTCCCGTGTCCGCCCGCAGACCAGCCGGGCTCATGAAGTAAAATAATTTTCCACGCCTTGGTGGAAGAGGCAAGATCATTCACCAACCAATTATACTGCTCACTGCCCACCGAATAGTCGGTAAATTGATCGATAACGGTAAAATGAACCGGACCGTAATCTGCCGAATAATAATAACGCGAAGACGCAAACATCGTATAGGGAAAATATTTTCCAAACAAAATGCCTTGTCCCTCATGATTACCCATTACAGCGCCGTAAGGCAAATGAGATAACATCTGTTGGATATAGACATAATCAGGGCTAAAAAATTGATTGTCCCAATACGACTCTTGATTTCCGTTTGAGACCAAGTCCCCCGTAGAGAAAATCACAGACTGATTGGAAGGGTGGTCTGTAAAATCCATTACAATCCTGTGCGCCACTTCATTATGTGCCGAAGGGTAACTGCGTGTATCACCATACACATAGAAAAAGACGTCTTGCGCAGTGTCCGGGGGATTGGTAACAAAACTTGAAGTTATGATTTCGGTCGAAGATACTTCCACACGATAGTAATATTTGGTGTTGGGACTTAAATCCGGGATAGTATACGTATGCTGATGATCATTTCCATACTCGGTGGTAACATAAGAACCCAGACTATAATTTTCGTCCAATCCCCAAGAAATAGTACAAGGATGCGTGCTGTTCAACTGCCATTGGATTTGCGCCTTCGTATTATCATCAATAAACAATAAATAAGGCGCTTTGCGCAAATAATGGGTTGTCTCATAAGACAAGTGCATATCAAAGCTAATGTCCGAACTCGTTTTGCTCCTTTGATGTATTTCCACGGCGACCACATTGTCCCCGTTTACAAGATACGATGACGGGAAAGTATAGTCATAAAAGGTCGATTCACTGCTCCCTCCTACCGTCGAAGAAGCATGCGTAAGATAATTGATGGTTCCCGATGGCATATTGGAACGTACTACCTCATTGCCATTGAGATAGACCACCGCACCATCATCACGTAGAAGTCCCAATTCCAAATTGGTAGATAAATTTGGATTGTCAAGTGAAAAATGTTTCCGGAAATAATACGTAATATACTTATTGGAAGGATTGCCTCCATAACTTAATACCGTAGCCTCATCGCCATCTCCGTATCCCAATTGTGCATTCCCGGAACTCCACGAAGAATCATCAAAAGAAGAGCTCCTCCATGCCACCCCTTGATTGGATCCGTCATCCAAATATTTCCATTCCGAACCGGCACCGATCAACGTAGTTTGTCCACAGACCGGAGAAAATCCGGCACTCCAAACAGAAATCAAGAACAAATAGATAATTTTCCGCATAACAATTTTTTTTATTTTTTTATCTCTCCCCACTTCAAAGTATCCGGACGGGCAAGTCTGTTCGTCTCTAACAAAAAAACAGGATTAAAGACATAAAAAATAAACACTCAACTAATTCTCCCGGAAACAATACATCCGGTGGCAAAGATAGAAAATTTTGTTACACTTCCAATTTATTTCTTTTCCAAAGGCAAAAAAGTGTACTTTTGTGATACATGGAATCATTGCAAAAAATATTATTAAAATATTGGGGTTTCTCCTCTTTCCGTCCTATGCAAGAAGAGATCATCCGGTCGGTTCTCGCCGGACAGGATACGCTGGGACTATTGCCCACCGGAGGGGGAAAATCCTTAACGTTTCAAGTACCTGCGATGGCGAAGGAAGGTACGTGTTTGGTGATTACCCCGCTGATTGCACTGATGAAAGATCAGGTGGAACATCTGCTCAAAAAAGGCATACCGGCAGCAGCCATATACAGCGGGATGAGTAAGCGGGAAATGACATTAGCCCTTGACAATACCGTTTATGGTGATATAAAATTCCTATACCTCTCTCCCGAAAGACTGTCAACCAGACTGATAAAGGAAAATATAGGAGCCATGAATATTTCACTTCTTGCCGTGGATGAAGCTCATTGTATTTCCCAATGGGGCTATGACTTTCGTCCGGCATATTTGGAAATCGCTTCTATCCGGGAATACCTTCCCAATACGCCCGTACTTGCCCTGACCGCCACGGCAACGCCCCGCGTAGTAGAGGATATTCAAGAGAAACTCCTTTTTAAGGAAAAAAATGTTTTCCGGCTCAGCTTTTTACGCAAAAACCTTATTTATGTGGTTCAGGAGGAAGAAGATAAAAGAGCCCGTTTGTTGCGCATTATCAATCGCCTGAAAGGAAGCGGCATTGTCTATGTACGCAATCGTAGAAAAACCAAAGAAATAGCCCGTTTTCTGCGACAGCAATCCCTGTCCGCCGACTTCTATCATGCCGGCTTAGAATTGAAAGTGAGGGAACAAAAACAAGATATGTGGATGAAAAGCCACCGGTCTATCATGGTAGCGACCAATGCCTTCGGAATGGGTATCGACAAAGCGAATGTAAGATTTGTAGTACACCTCGACCTTCCGGACAGTCCCGAAGCCTATTTTCAGGAAGCCGGACGGGCAGGAAGAGACGGCAAAACGGCTTATGCAGTCATCCTCTATGACAAACAGGATATCGATGAACTAAAACAACAATTTCTCCTCGCCTACCCCCCTATCGATTTCATCAAAAAAGTCTATTACGCTATCGGCAATTACCTGAATATTGCCATAGGCGCAGGAAAAAATATCAGCTATGAATTTGACATTAAGCAGTTTAGCGAACGCTATAATATGAATATTAAAGAAGTTTATTATGCTCTTAAATTTTTAGAAAAAGATAATTATATCTACTATCAGGAATACCCGGACTCCTACTCGAAAGTGCACATCAAACTTAACAAAAGAGACCTCTATAAATTCCAAGTTGAACACCCGCATTTAGAATTGATTATTACGACCCTCTTACGCTCCTATCAAAATATACTGAATGAGTTTCAGAAGATTGACGAACAAAAGATTGCCAAACGTTTACATCACCCCAAAGGAATATCACAAGCCTTACATTTATTACACAAAATGGAGGTAATCGACTATATTCCACAAGGGAACTTGCCGCGTATCGTGATGACCACCGAAAGACTTCGTACCGAAGACATCGTTATTTCACGCGAATATTATTCGGACCGGAAAAGAGAAGCCGGTATCCGTATGCAAACCATGATTTCCTATGTGGAAGACAATATGCATTGCAGAAGCCGTTTTCTTCTACAATATTTCGGAGAACAGGACAGCCCGCGTTGCGGAAAATGTGATAACTGCCTCCGGAGAAACAAAGCACAGCTTAGCCGGTATGAATTTGACCGGCTCTTGGAACAAATAAAACCGCTTATCCGGCAAGGGAAATATACCGTTCACACTTTATTTGACAAACAAACTTTTTCCAAAGAAAAATTCACCAACATAATCCGATGGTTATTAGACAATAACAAAATATATATGGATAAAGAAAATTTCCTTCATTGGAAATAATTTCCGTACATTTGCACTTCAAAAGAATACTAACAATGAAGCGTGACTATTTTTTTAAAACAGTGGGGTTAGCATTCATCATGCTCCTTATGACCCCGGTCTTTCATTCGTGCAAAAAAGGGAAAAACGGACCGGATATTAGAAATGTTATTTTCTTCTTCCATTCGGATTCCTCATTTTTGCAGGGGGATTATATTCGCTTCTCTTTCGAACTTAGCGATGAGGTTGAAGTAAAATCTTATTTGATTTCCATCGTTCCGGAAGCACATTCCGGCAATCCGCTAAGCTATATTACCAAACACCGTGACCTGCCATCCGGAGCTGATATCACGATAAAGGATAGTATATGGCTTTCCGAAGAAGCCGAGGTTGGCAATTACTATTTCCAAATTGGAGCGACCAACGCAAACGGATATTCCGCTGACCTAAAACTAAAATTCAAAGTATCGGAACAGGAAAACAATCCACTTCACTTCACCATAAGCGATACGCCGGATCCGCAATCCACCTATGTCAATGGAGACACCCTCCGCATTCATTACGTGGTTACGGATGATTCTGCAAGCCTTCAAGACATTAAAGTTTATCTCAGTCCTCCTTCGGGGCTGCAAAACGGTTACGAAAATGCTATTTGTATGTTTGCGTCCGGACCTTTGAGTAATGTCGCCTCTGACACACTGACCGCTCATATCATAGTGGGTAGCCCCTACGACAACAATATTCCTCCCCAAGCTATATCCTCTTGGGACATTGACAAAGGATATATCGTGGCAAGAGCCGAAAACGCTATCGGAAATATCAAATACAGTAAACATCTCCCCGTTACCACGCATGATACATTGCCGTAATTGGCGCCGTTTTTTTCCCTTTTGTATATCTACGGAACAGGATAAACGACTGATTTCTCACACATTTACCGGCGATTTTTTCTTATCTTCCCCTTAACAGGCAGTTGTTAATACTAAGTTAACGTAATAACAACTAATTGTTAATAACTTCAATCTTTG
>WFZU01000232.1 GCA_015489405.1 Bacteroidales bacterium | reverse complement strand
TTATACGCACATTTATGTTTGAGGCTTATACGATTCCGACCGCTTCTATGGAAAAAGAGATGCTTCGCGGGGATTATCTGTTTGTCAACAAAATGATTTACGGCTCGAAATTGCCCGTTACGCCCCTCTCCTTCCCTTTCGTTCATCATACGATGCCTTTTTCCAAAACGGCAAAATCTTTTGTGGAATGGATAAAATTGCCTTATTTCCGCTTTCCGGGATTCAAAAAGGTCGAAAAACACGATATTGTCGTTTTCCATTACCCCGAAGGGGATACGGTCTCCACCCGTTACCAAAGCAATGTCAGTTATTATCGTCTGGTAAAAGAAGTCGGACGCAATCGCGTATGGCACGATAAAAGACAGTTCGGAGACATTATTTACCGTCCGGTGGATAAACGTGAAAATTATATCAAAAGATGCATCGCCACTTCCGGAGACACACTCCAAATCATTGATCAAAAGGTGTATATCAATGGAAAATTGACCCAAGATCCCGAAAGGCTTCAATATAATTATCACGTGGAAGCTCCTATGGGCATCAATAAGCGTACCCGTCTGCAACTGGATATTGCTTTGGAGGATTATAATTATTGGAAAAAAAGCGGGGAACTGCCCTTGACGGCAGAAATGGCAGCTCAATTGGAGAAATCGCCGGATGTAAAAAAGATGTACAAAATCCTTTACCCGAAAGGGGAAGTGCAAAACTACCTCTTTCCTTTCAGTCCAAAATATGCATGGAATATTGACAACTACGGTCCCATCTATATTCCCAAAAAAGGGGATGTACTACCTGTCAATGAAGACACCTATCCGCTTTATTACCGTTTGATTAAAGTATATGAAAATAATGACATTGCCCTGCGGGGACATAAGGTGTATATCAATGGAAAAGAGGCTGATACGTACAAGGTGAAGCTTGACTACTATTGGATGATGGGAGACAACCGGCACAACTCCGCCGACTCCCGCTTTTGGGGATTTGTCCCCGAAGACCACATCGTAGGCAGTCCGCTGTTTGTCTGGCTCTCATTAGACCCGGGCAGAACTCTCAAAGAGGGTAAGATCCGTTGGAAAAAAATGTTCCGCTTTGTCCATTAACCATCATATACAAAAACACTGTTTCGCAGGAGCGAAATATGTGTAACCCCGAGGAATGGGAATAAATTAGAGGGGAGATTTTGCGGCGAGCCGGAACAATGATTCAATTGTACAATGGTACAATTATACAATGATATAATGGTACAATTATGCAATGATACAATGAATGTGGTAAGTTACACAGGGTTTAAGCAGAGGGATTTTGCGGCAAGCCGCAATTGTTAATTCTCAATTCTCCATTGTCCATTGAAAAAAGCCACTCTGTAGGAGTGAAATCTTTGTAGCCCCGCACGGACGTGCAGGGGAAAATGGTATGCAATAACACCCGCAGGCGAAATATCGCAAAATTGGAAAACGGAGGTTGCTGCCCTGCGGAATAGAAAAAAAGCCACGAATGCACGAATGAATTTTGCCACAGAGATTAGCGGCGAGCCGCAATTCATTTACCACTCACCAATATCCATTCACCATTAAGCATTGCCCCTCCATTATAGCCAAGGCACCAAAGGAATGGTCAAGACCCCCGCCAGCATAATTATTTTAAGCAACAGACTTAAAAAATGCCAATCTTTCACTTCCTTGGCAGCCGCCATCTTGGTATGAAAAAAAGCAAAAAGGAGAAATAACAAACCGCTTGCCGCTACCAAATAATAGGCTTCAAAATGTAAACACCACTGCATCACAAAGATCAGAAAGATGACAAAAAGAGCTGAAAGAATGTGCAAAAGCGTTTTGGTCTTTTCCGGTCCGTAGCGAACAGGGAATGTCTGATAGCCCGCAGCCTCATCGCCCTCACGGTCTTCCATATCTTTGACCAACTCCCGTATCCACGACAGCACAAAAGCAAAGCCCATATATACAAGTGAAATTTGGGAGATAAACACATATTTTTTCATAATCATCGCCGGACGCAGAATTAAGGGACGCAAATGAAGATATACCGCCAGCCACATTATGCCGATTAACATTGCCGTCAACAAAGCCACCACGATATTCCCTATCAAAACCTTACGCTGATAGGTTTTGGAATAAAAATAGAGTAAGCCCCAAATCATTAAATACACCAGAAACAACTCATAACTACCGAACGACCAAGCACTTACAGCAGCAAACAAAAGCCCCATCACCGAACTCACAACAAACAAACGCCATAAGACAGATTTAGAATACCGATTCTCTTTTCCATTAAGCCGGTCGTTGTCAAAATCCATATAATCATTGATAACATTGCCCGAAGCGGCTATCCAAAGCGTCGCCGAAAGCATCCAAAAAAACGGGACAAAGCCGAAAAAAGAGAAACGCAAATTATTTTCTCCGTAAGGAGCGGAAATTACAAAATACCAAAACAAGGTTTGTATCAGTACTATCATTAAGAGATTAACAAGCCGTAAAGATTTCATCCTATTCATTTTTTGTCAAAACATCCGTAACAGCCAATCGCTTACCATTGAAAAGCAGCGTCCGTCATCCAATTTCCTTGTATTTTCAACACTTGTTCAATGATGTCGCGCACCGCACCTTTGCCCCCTTCATAAGTGGAAATATAATCCGATATAGCTTGAATTTCCTGGGCGGCATCCGCCGGACAGCATGCTACGCCTACCTCTTTCATCACCTGATAGTCCGGAATATCATCGCCCATATAAAGAACATTTTCGGGTTTCAAACCGTATTTTTCCAAGACCTGATGATAGACTTCCAACTTATTGTGCACTCCGAGAAAAAAATCCGTTGCTTTCAGCGCATTCATACGGTTTTCGACGGAGGCAGACTTCCCCCCGGAGATAACAAGCAATTTGTAGCCTAATTTGATGGCAAGATACATCGCATACCCATCTTTCACAAAAGCACTTCGCAAGGCTTCCCCATCGACTTGCAAATAGACTTTGCCATCGGTCAATACCCCGTCATAATCAAAGATAAAAGTCGTAATATCTTTCAGTTTCGTTTTAAAATTTGACATATCATTTTTTCTTTTTAGTGTTCATTTCTTGTATCAAACGGCTCATTAGAGCATATATTTCCGCTTGCTGCGGATGATTGCGCAAGAGAGCGAGATGACTTTCCAACGTTTTCCGGTCATTCCGCAAAGCGGGTCCGGTCTGAGCTTCAAACGGGCTCATCTCCGTCGCCTTCCGGGCAGTCTCCGCAATCAAGGGATGCAAAAGTTCAAAGGGCAAGCCTTCTCCGGACAATAATTGTTCCGCCACTCCATAAAGGGCATTGGTAAAATTGCAAGCAAAAACGGCAGCGAGGTGTAATTGGCGGCGCTGTTTGCTGTCTATGTACCGTACATTATCGCTGATACGGCGAGCCAATTTCTCCAAATCTTCGCGCAAAGTGACATCTCCCGCTTCGATGCATAGCGGCACCTCTTGCATGGAGACCGGGCGTTGTGCGGAGAAAGTCTGCAAGGGATAGAAGACCCCCGTGCGCTCCGCATATCCGTCCAAAACCGCTATGGCGGTCGAACCCGAAGTATGCACCAGTGCCGGCAAACGGGAAGGCAAATGCTCCAACACTCCGGTGATAGCATCATCGGGCACCGCCATAATCCACACCTCCGCTCCGGCATCCAAACTGCGCAAAGAGGTGCTGTAAGCAGCCCCTGTCTCCTTCGCCAGACGCTTTGCCGGCGACGCACTGCGACTCACAATCCGGACGATGTCCAGCCCCGCTTTGTGCATACTTACCGCTAAGTGCCAAGCCACATTGCCGGCTCCTATAAATCCGATTTTTTTCAAGCTCACACTACTTGTATTTGACCTTTAAATACGTACTCTTTTTGTTGTACAATATACTCATTACGGTAAATGTCTGTACGACTTTGCGTTCTTCCGTTTTGCAATTTTCGCCCTCAACTTTCGTGATTTCTCCGGGCACATCCAATTCAGTAATAACTTTAATCGAGCCGAGATAAGACTGATAATCCGGCTGCAAACTATTTTTCTCCATATACATGTTGGCAAAAGGCGACACATTCATCCGCTTCACTTTGTGCCGTTTTACCGTAATATATTTTTTGAACCAACTCAAATACGAATAGCCGAAAAACCCGTATAGCGCCCGGTTGAAATAGCGGCTACGTTCAAAAGCCACCTTCATATACAAATCTCCCTGATAGGGCGACAAATTATATTCCACTTTTGTAATCCCCTTACTATGCGCAAGATAATTTGCCAGTGAATCTACCATAGAGCGTGTTTCCGCATAGGCGGCATTATCCGAAATCATCGCCAGCATACCTCCTATTCCGGAATTTTCTACGTAAAGCATTATCTCTCCCGAACGGTCGCTATGAACGGTAATCTTTTCGTGAATATCAAAACACGAAGTCAATGAAAATAACACGAATAGAAAGCCGGCTATAGTTATTGTTTTCTTCATTCAGTTTATCTTAATCTTACCGCCTCCGGGTGAAAAAAAATATTATTTACGGAGAAAATACCGGAGCTATTCCGGCTCATTCCTCCCCTTCCCTTTCCATAAGCGCCTGCAACTCATCCGCAATGCGTGCCAACAACTTCCGCAAAGCCTTGCCGGCAAGCATTCTCATCATCGAGTTCATCTTGGCGTTGAGATACAAAACAAATTCCGAGCTTTGTCCGTCAATATCACGAATGTCCGCATTGATGTCGTAGTAAAACGGTTGATTGTCCACACTGCAATATTGCACCTTGGAAAAAGGAGTCGTTCCGGCTATCTCAATATTGAAATTTCCGGCATTGCGCACATAAAACGAACAACGTTTCCCGTCCGTTTGCCAATTTTCCACCTCGCGGGGCAAGAGTTTTCCGAAATTGTGCATATCACTCAAAAAATGAAAGACTTTTTCCGCCTTTGCTTTCACAGGATGCCTCTTTTCTTCAATTCTGTACATGTTGATATAAAAATTTCCAACTTCCCATTCAAATATTATGCCGCCGGCTAAAATTACGGCTCCGTTTCCGGAATTTTACGCATCTCCGGTGCTATCTTCCCGGAGTCCAAACGGCTCCGTATTGTTGCAAAATCTTTTGATATGCCGGCACACTGACCTCCTTCAACTTTTTGATGCGAGCTTCGACCGCCGGAAATTCTTCCCGCAAGATTGCCAGATTGTCCCGTTGCGTTTGTGTAATGGAAGAGAGCGACTCCCAATTGGCAAATGCCATTTCCTCTACACGGGTATTGATAGGAGCCGGTGCCGGATAATTTTCTTCCGCACTCGCCTTGGGTTTTTGTCCGTTATATTTCCATTCAAGTTCGAAAATCTCTTTATCCAGTCCTTCCAAAGCCAACAATACCGTGTCCGGGACTTCCGGTGTTCGCAAAGCTGCCTGTTGCATCGAAGCGACCTCTTTTTTCAATACGGACAAATCCTTTTCGCCCGCATTAATACGTTTCACAAGACTGATAACATCTTTTTCAAAAGCAAATACTTCCTCCCTGTTTTCAGCCGGCAAGGTAGTGATATTCAACGGAATAACATTAAAAGGAGTCTCTGCTGCCAGCGTCGTAAAATGCCCTTGGTGATATTGTTCTATCGTGATAGTGTATTTTCCCGGCAACGCCAGATAGGTGCCGCCCGGAACTTTCAGCGGATTAAATTTTTTGACTTCTTCCGCCCAAGGAGATTCGATACGCAAATCCCAGTTGAAACGCTGTACTCCTTTTTGCGGAGCTTTGGTAAATTTCCGGACGATATGTCCCGCAGCATCCTTGATTTTTATCAGCAAATAGGGTTTGATTTCGTTTTTCTCTTCCGCCAATTCTTTCGGACTGACAAAAGGCAAAGGTTTCTTCTCCTTGATGAGTTTCTTTTCTTTTTCCTTGCGCAATTGGTAGGCAGTCTTCGGCACCTCTTTTTGATAAAAGGTGAAAACGGCACCGAAAGGCGGATTTTTAGCTTTAAAAACCTGCGAACCGGAGCCATAGCCTCCCCTATCACGCGGCACATACAGCAAAGCGTCTCTCACCGGAAAGAGGTGGGCATCTTCCTCCGCTATCTCCTTGCTCATCTGTTGCAAAGGACTGTAATCGTCCAAAATGAAAAATCCCCTGCCGAAACTTGCCAAAACAAGGTCGTTGGCATCGCGCTGTATCTTGATGTCGCGAATAGCAACCGTAGGAATACCGCCCGTCATCTTCGTCCAATGTTTGCCGCCGTCAATAGTAAAAAACAAGCCCTTTTCCGTTCCGGCAAAGAAGAGATTGCGGTTTTTGTAATCTTGCTCTATCGTCCGCACCAAGGCATCTTCCGGCAAATCGCCTACCATAGAAGTCCAGGATTTGCCTTTATCATTACTCCGTAAAATATAAGGTTTGAAATCATCCCGTTTGTGATTATCAAAAGCGGCAAAGACCACATTCTCATCAAATTTCGAGGGGACGACATCAGCGACATAAGTATATTCCGGCACGCCGGGAAAAGCGGATAACTTTCGCCATTCCTTTTCACCGTCTTTGACTTGAATCAGACCGTCATCGGTGCCTACGTAGAGCAAGCCCTTTTTGACCGGCGATTCGGCAAGTTCGACCGCCATTCCGTAAAGGGAAGTAGAGACGTTTTTGGCAACCGTCCCGTCTTCACTCCAATATCGTCCCATCACAGGCCATTGGTCGCGCGGCAATTGGCGGGTAATATCCCCGCTGATGACCTTCCACGTATTGCCCCGGTCATCACTCCGGAACACCTTGTTGGCAGCCATATACAAACGTTTGGACGAAAAATGGCTCAACACAAAAGGGGTATTCCAGTTCCAACGGTACATATCTTCACCCTTGCCCGCCACAGGCTTGATTTTGATGCGTTCGCCGCTTTTTTTGTCAAAACGGTAGATATTGCCGTATTGATACGCCGAATAGACGATGTCGGGATTGTCGCGGTCGATAGCTTGCCAAAAGCCGTCTCCTCCCAGGGTTATCGTCCAATCACAATTCAGGACTCCGTCCGAATAAATGCTCCTTGAAGGTCCTCCCATACTGTTGTTGTCTTGTGTTCCGCCATAGACATTGTAAAAAGGTTTGGCATGGTCCACCGAGACACGGTAATATTGCGTAACCGGCAGATTTGCCTTGAAGAGATAGGTTTTGCCGGCATTAAAAGTCTCATATACACCCCCATCGCCGCCGATATAGAAATGGCGGGTATCGCGGGGATCCACCCAAAAAGCGTGGTCGTCCACGTGGCGCTGATTATTGCCTATGGGCTTCCACGTTTTACCGCCATCAATGGTGTATTGGGAATAGGTGTCCATCGAATAGAGTTTGTCAAACTGCACGGGGTCGCAATAAATCTCACAAAAATACTGTCCGCTGGTGTTGTGGTCGCTCATCCGTGTCCAAGTCTCCCCCCTATCGGTAGAACGGAAAAAACCGCCTTTGCCTTCGGCAGCTTCAACAATCGCATAGACGACATTATGGTCTTGCGGAGAAACGGCGATATCGATGCCGCCCATATCCGTAGCGGGCAAACCTTTGCTTAGCTTCCGCCAATGAGCGCCGGCATCTTCGGTCTTGTAAATATGCACTTCCGGTCCGCCGCCGATACGGATATTCACGTGCCTTCTCCGTTGCGAGGAAGAGACATAGAGAATATCGGGATTGACGGGATCCATCGCAATATTCTTGCAACCGCTGTTTTCGCTGATTTCAAGGATTTTCTTCCAGTTTTTTCCGCCGTCGGTGGTCTTGTACAAACCGCGGTCTCCTCCGGGACCCCAGACGGAACCCTCGGCGGCAACATAGACCACATCCGGATCCCTCGGGTCGATGACGATATCCCCTATCTGACGGCTGTCTTTGAGCCCCATATTCTTCCAGGATTTACCGCCGTCGAGACTTTTATAGACTCCATCGCCGTAGGAGACAGAACGCTGTGCATTATTTTCGCCTGTACCCAGCCACAAAAGGTTGGGATTGCCGGGGGCTATCACGATACGGGCAGTGGAATACGAACCGTAGGAGTCAAACACCGGACTGAAGGTGGTGCCGTTGTCGGTCGTCTTCCATACGCCCCCTCCGGCACAAGCTACAAAATAACGTTCCGGATGCTGCGTGTCAAAAGCAAAATCCGCAATCCTGCCGGAAGTCAAAGCCGGTCCGATATTCCGGAATTTTAAGGACGAGACTATCGCCGCTATGGTATCCCCTTCCTTCTTTTTATCATCTTTTTTATCCTTTTTGGCGTATGCGCTATGTATGCCCATAATGCTTATCAACAGCAAAAACAAAGAAAATCTTTTCATCTCCTGATATTTATAATTCAACGGCAAAAGTAACATTATTATGGACGCGGGGAACAAAATAGCGGGGATTGTTTTTCCCGGAGCGACCGGAATACCTTGCCGGCTTTCTATGGGCGGGAGTTTATTATTCAATTATACAATGGTGCAATTATACAATGGTGCAATGATGCAATGGTACAATGGTACAATGATTCAATTATACAATGGTACAATTATACAATGGTACAATTATGCAATGATACAATGAATATGGTAAGTTACACAGGGTTTAACCACAGAGTTTCAGAGTATCACGGAGGGGAGTTTTGCGGCGAGCCGCAATTCATTGACGCAAAAACAGCTATTAGCCCGTCAAAAAGAACAAATAAACATTTTCAAAAGATAAACGATCAAAACAGTAGCTAAAACGCATTTGCGAAAAAAGGCTTTTTGCCGTTTTTCCAAACACTTTACTGAAAGTCGGTAGCGACATTCGCGAAAAATTGGACAGAGCCGGTTTCAGTGGATACTATTCCTTTGGGCTTATGTTATGATATCCGGATATTCTGATTCTTTACTATCGTATTCAGTATATTCAGGATTTCCCGTTCGCCGGTTTTTTCCCCTTGCCATTATCCCCAAATCAAAATCATATAGCGGCCGGTTGCGTTGGGCTCTTAATTTGGCATCCAATTCGTCAATAGCTTCGTTTTCATTTCCATTTTTAATTTCAACTACTGCTTGACTAAACGGCACGCCGGGGGCTTTTTCTAAAAGAACTTTGTGATATTCTTTAAAAATAGTTTCTGTTTTTTTCTCATCAGTTTGAAAACGGATATTACCGGCGGCTTTCAGGTAAAATTTTCCATTATTAATTCCTTTTTCTTTTAGAAAATCATCAAACCAAGTGGTACACATCTGCTCCACAATCTCACTCCCGCCGACAATCTCCCGCAACTTGTTCGTTTCAAAAATGTAGGACTGTATGCCTTGCACGGTCAGTCCGTAGAGGTATTTGGTATTTTCCATAATTTGTATATTTTTATTCTTTTTGTTTACAATTTAATCAAAAACGACATTTTGAACACGTTTTTCCAAAGTCTTACGGTTGGTGGCAAAGACAATAAGGTGGTCGTCCTCGTCCACCGGACGATTAATTTCAGTTTCAGTTATGGGGTTTACAATCACATCCCTTGTTAAATTTTCTTGTTGTAGAAGCCTTTTTATCTCCTTGGCATCAATGATTATCCTTTCCTTATCGTGAAAAACAACTTTAATAG
>WFZU01000231.1 GCA_015489405.1 Bacteroidales bacterium | reverse complement strand
TGAACGGTGATACGCCGGATAATATCTTTTACCTCAGCTCCCTTTTTATGATAATCGATATAATGTCTTAGGGGTATACCCCTAAGACATTATATCGATTATCATAAAAAGGGAGCTGAGGTAAAAGATATTATCCGGCGTATCACCGTTCAAAACAAGGTCTTTTATCCTCCGGAAGAATTACAGGACGTATTGCCCGCCGGCTTGCCGCTTTTGAAGACGGTCTTTTCCCCTTGGCAAGGAAATGTCTCCAAGGCAATCGAAGCCCTGACAGACATTTTCCGGCACTTGCAATCTTACGAAGACGCTAAAAACCACACGGCTTTTTCAGCGGAATATTTGTCCCGGATACTCGCCATTTTTAACCGTATATCCTTAATAATCAGTGAATACAAAATAGAGATGGACGTGCGTACGCTCTATAAATACCTCATACAGATAAGCAAGCATACCCGGATTCCATTCTCCGGCGAACCCATCAAAGGATTACAGATTATGGGATTGTTGGAGAGCAGGGCATTGGATTTTGAAAATGTTATCATGCTCTCCACAAACGAGAATATTATCCCGAAGGGAAACCGCGAAAATTCTTTCTTTTTACACGAACTGAGAAAACATTTCGGACTACCGGTACCCCGCCATCATACGGCTATCTACGCCTATCATTTTTACCGTTCCATACAGCGGGCTACGAACACTTATCTCATCTACAATACGGAAGTGGACGATTGGGGAAGCAGCGAAATGAGCCGTTTTCTTTTGCAACTGAAGCATGAACTTCCCACCTATAACGGGAAACCCGTAGAAGCATCTATCATCAATCCTCCTCCGGTGTTGGACACGGACAGGGAAGAGATTTCCATAGCTAAAAACGAATCCGCCCAATTGCGACTCAAAGCCATCGCCGGCAGGGGCTTTTCCGCTACGGCTATCACTACCTATTTACATTGCCCCCTACAATTTTATTTTCAATATATCGCCTCCCTCCAAGAGGAGGAAAATATAGAGGAAACCATCGAAGCCCGCACTTCGGGAAAAGTGATTCATTCTGTCCTCGAAAACTTATATAAACCCTATATCAACCGGATATTGATAGCGCAAGATTTTGATGCGATGCTCAAAAAATATAAGGAGATGACCCGGGAATATTACCGTATTCACTACCTCGAAGGTGATATTGACACGGGGAAAAACCGCCTTATCTACGAAACCACTTTGCTCCTGATACGTAAGCTCCTGTTAGCCGAGAAGAAGTTGCTGACCGGCAATGAATTAATCATCCGGAATACGGAGGAGAATTTTGAAGTCAGTTTTCCACATACAATCCGGGATACCGCTATTCGCCTGCGTGGACAGATTGACCGGATTGACCGCTACAATGGCAAACTGCGTATCATAGATTACAAATCCGGAAATGTAAAAGATACGGAATTGAAGATCGAAGATATTCCGGAACTGAAAGACGGCAAACACAACAAAGCCTTTCAAACACTCTTTTATGCCTACGCATTCAATATTCAAACTCACTTAAGTGCTCCCGTGATGATGGGAATAATCTCTTTTAAAAATATTCCGAAAGACATTGTTATTCCGCTGCAATTGCAGGATAGCGAGACAAAAGAAAAACAGGATTCATTTGATTTTCAGCATGATTTGTCCCGGGATTTTGAAAATCTGCTAATGGAGATTTTTTCGGAGATGTTAGACCCGGACACACCTTATGCGCAAACTCCGGATAAAGAAAGGTGTACCTATTGTAATTATAAGAATATCTGCAAGCGGTAAAAAAGGAACAATATCCGGTGATATATTGATATATTGCCTACCTTTGCGCCCAATAAATCTATTAGTCTATGACACGTAAACTATTTGTTATAAGTTTGTTATGCTGGATGCCGTTTGTCTCTTTCAATGCCTTTTCGCAAGATACTTACAGCACTCCCGGCACGGGTGTACACTGGGATTTGGATTCTCTGGTCGAATATTCCGGAGGTGTTCTCACTAAATTTTATTCCGAGTACCATTTGGACGGAGAGCTCATTATTGCGCCGGCAGATACGCTGGAAATCAATCCGGGCTCGGAAGTAGATTGCTATCCGGACGCATTCCTGCGCGTTCAAGGCGTTGTAGTGGCGGATGACCAGAGCCCGAAAACCTGGGTCACATTGGATACGAGCTATTATTATCAAGGTTTCCGCTTCGAAGGCGAAAAAGCATCCGTGTTGCGAAATATGCTTATTCGCAATGCGAAAGATTTTCGTGTCGTAGGCAGTCAAATCAGCCTGTTGCAATCTCATTTTATCGACAATGGGGATGCGGACGAACTGGGTTTTCTGAATATTTCTCAATCCGGAGTGCTGATTGACGATTGCGTATTTCAATACAATGAAGGAGCGGCGATAATGTCTGCCGCTAACGCCTCTTCCTCCGTAAGCATAACAAACTCTTTCATCTCCAAAAATAACGTCCTGAATACTTCCAACGTTCCCCAGATTAATTTGGGGACTACGGGGGATAATGACACACTGAAAATCCTCCACTGCACCATCGAAGGAGAAGCCGATATATCGGGGGGTATAGGAATTTCAACCCTTGCCGGCGGGCATATTAATGCCCTTATTGAAGGGAACGAGATATTCCACAACAGGTACGGAATTGCAGTCTATGGAAATAATATTCATGCGGAAATCGATAATAACGATATTCACGATAATACCATTCAAAACAATCCGATGCAAGGCGGCAGCGGTTTAACCGTATGGGGCGATACCAGCACACAAGTAAGTTTTTTCGGGAATACCGTAAGCGACAACCTGTGGGGAGTAACGCTGCTCAATGCGCCACAGTTGAATGCGGGAGACCTGCTACATCCGGGTAACAACACTTTTCTTGATAATGGGAACGGAGACCTTCCTTACAATTTGTACAATAACACGCCTATGCCGGTAAGTGCACTTTTCAACTACTGGGGAAGTGCTGATTCGGCGGTCATCGAGGAAGGGATTTATCACCAAATCGACGATGCTACTCTCGGCTTGGTAAGCTATCAACCATTTTTGGATTTTCCCGTAGGGTATGCACTTGAGTTCAATGAGAAGGAGATGCCATATTTTTTCCCCAATCCTGCCGGACAAACGCTTTTCCGGAATTTTGAAGAGAAAGGGAAACTCCTGTTTTACACCATGGAAGGCAAAAAACAACTGGAGATAAAGCTGGCAAGTGAAAAAAACATAGATATAACTCCTTTGCCTGCCGGCGAATACCTACTGCTATTTTCAGGGGAGAAAACACAACAATCATTGCTTATTATCAAACGATGAGAGAACGCGAAATATTGCAAAAGTACGTTCCGGGGAAGAGTGTCGATTACCTTGTAAACTTCCTGAAAAACAACAATGTACTATTAAAAATCAATAAGGAACGAACAACCAAGTTGGGCGACTTCAGACCTCCGTCCGGCAGACAAATGCAGGCCCGTATCACGATTAATCAAGATTTAAATAAATATCAATTCCTGCTTACTTTTTTGCACGAAGAAGCCCATTATCATATCTGGAAAAAATACAAAAACAAAGTCGCACCTCACGGGAAAGAGTGGCAGGAGCTTTTTCGCAAAAAAGTCTTTCCATTCTTGACCGGAGAATATTTCCCCGAAGAGATTTTACCCCAGCTTATCCGTTATTTTAGCAGGGAAAGGATCGGAGCTTCTTCCGGAGATATTTCAAGGCTTTTTGAAAAATATACGAGAGGGGATGATTATCTTACACTGGAAGATATTCCGGACGGAAGTAGTTTCCGGACAGACAGCGGAAGAAAGTTTATCAAAGGAAAAAAACTACGAACGTATTATCTTTGTACGGAAATTTCGACAGGATGGAAATTTCGCGTGTACAAAAATGCGGAAGTTCAACTTCTCCACGGACAAAATATTCCCGGAAGCGAAGCGGAAACGGATAAAAACCCGCACAAAAACAGCCTTTTTGAAGGGCAGACCGGCAAAGCATACCCGCTTAAAGAAATTCCCAAAGGGGCTATTTTTGAGACCAAAACAGGACAACAATTTCGCAAAGGGCGACTACTGCGCACCTATTACGAATGCTTTTTGTTGCCCGGTGGGGAGGTATATCGTGTTCATGGCTTGGCCAAAGTAAAACTGATACGTATTTGATTGAGCCCGTCAGCAATACCCGGCAAACTTTTTGTAGCCTAAAATGTGTTTGTCCATAGAGTCCGGAGCCTGAGCTAGAATGTTCAAGAACAAGGCTTGTGAAATTCTAGCAAAAGAGTTGACTTACGTCAATGCGATGCATTGAGCTTGCCGAAAAGACCGGTTTCAGAAGGGGCGTAAGGCAGAAGCCGGACATTATAGACAAACGCTAAAATGCATAGACGCAAAAAACCAATCCCCGGGGAGAAATGCACCGGCAATTCACATCTCGAAACACCCGCCTCTGGCATAAAAATTGTTAGGGGCAAAAAACAAAATAATGATAGAGGATATGAATCTGAAAAACATTCAAGGTTTTCAAGAATTGAGTACGCTTTTGCAATCATCAAAAGAAGCTTTTCTTCTGCTCTACAAATCAGGATCGGAGCAAAGTGAATGTGCCCTTTCGCATCTCGCTGCGGCAGATATAGAAGGAAAAGACAAACTGATGTTGGCAGCAGATGTCAAAAATGTCAGGGATATACACGGACATTATGGCATAAAGACCGTACCTACACTTTTGAAGTTTTCTGACGGACAATATGTTAAGGCTGTCAAAGGCTGCCACGATACCGCTTATTACAAATCTTTGATTCAAAACACTTTGCACAGTTCGACATCTTCCAATCCGGACGAAAAGAAAACGAAACAAGTGATTATCTATACCACCCCTACCTGCCCGCATTGCAATTCTGCAAAGCAGCATTTAAAAATAAACGGAATTAAGTTCCGGGAAATAGACGTGTCCAAAGACAGTCAAGCCGCCGAACGGATGACCCGTAAGAGCGGACAAAGAGGCGTTCCTCAATTGGAGATTGACGGACAAATGATAGTAGGCTTTAAC
>WFZU01000230.1 GCA_015489405.1 Bacteroidales bacterium | reverse complement strand
ATATTTATACACCCTACTAAATCTATCCGCCTTGAGTTCAAAAATAGGATGTTCACTTTTTTCACGTATCAATTTTGCTCCAATAAACCTGGATAATAAATAAAAGGGAATTACGTACATAAACTTAGTTCTTCCTGAAGCAAAAAAAAATACGTCTATTTTGTCTTTTCTGCTGATATTATATGTTATCCATAGAGAAAAAAGAAGTCCCTTTATCGTTAACCAAATCTTTTTCACCGTATTCTTAGGAGAGACAGTCGTCTTGGAAGCATACTGATACTCTATTCCGTGGTATATACCTGACACGTCGTGGTTTATAATCTCTTCCCCTTCTTTCTCTTGTGGAGACAAAACAATAACCCTAACTTTATGTCCTAACTCCACCAGTCCTTTTGAATAAGAAACAAGGCGATTTGTTGAAGCCATTCCAATGGGGAAACGACCATTAGCAAGGATAGCAATATTTAGCCTTTTATCCCCCACCATTTATTAGACAACTTCGCATTACCAAGTATCAATTTCACTACTCTCCAAGAAGTATTCTCAATCGTATATTCGGCAGGAATGGAAGTATAAGAGCCTGCTTCTTGTTCTTCAATGACAGTCTTCACAGCGTTGAGAACTATGTCTGCGTCGAATCCTGTCAAGATGATTGTTCCGGCATCTTGTGCTTCGGGTCTTTCCATTGACTGTCGCAAACTAATGGCAGGAAAACTCAACATGGCTGATTCTTCACTTATTGTACCGCTATCCGAGATAGTGCAAAGTGCATTTTTTTGCAGGTTAACGTAGTCGGTAAATCCGAAGGGTTTCAAAAAATGTATCTGATGGTTTGCAACTTGTGATTGGTCTGCAAGTGCCTCAATCCTTTTCCTTGTACGGGGGTGGGTGGAAACAATTACCGGTAGGTCATATTGTTTTGCCAGATTGTCCAAGACAGTGAGTATTTGCTTTAAATTTTCTGCATTGTCCACATTTTCTTCCCGATGCACCGATACAATGAAGTATTTCTTTTCTTCAAGTTTCAGTGTATCCAGAATCGTTGAGTTTTTGATTTTGTCCATATTTTGTTGTAGCACTTCCCACATGGGAGACCCCGTTAAATAGATTCTTCTGTGCTGCAATCCTTCCGATATCAGATGTCTTCTGGCATGCTCGGTATAGACAAGATTAAAGTCGGCGATATGATCAATGATTCTGCGGTTTATTTCCTCCGGCACATTAAAATCAAAACTTCTGTTACCGGCTTCCATATGAAAGATCGGAATATGTTTCCGCTTTGCCATATATGCGGAAAGACACGAATTAGTATCTCCCAAAACAAGCAGGGCATCCGGCTTTTCAAGGTTGATAATCTCTTCGGTCTTTTTAAAGATGTCTCCAACGGCAGCTCCCAGCGAATCCCGGCTTACGTTCATAAAATGGTCCGGTTTGCGTAAACCTAAATCATCGAAAAATATCTCATTCAGCTCATAATCATAATTCTGACCCGTATGGACAAATACTTGGTCGGTGTATTTGTCAAGGAGCTTAATGGTAGCGGACAGACGTATAATCTCCGGTCTGGTCCCTACTACTGTCATAATTTTTAGTTTCTCCATACTTGTTTTTTTGTACAAATGACGCAAATGTTATGGATAATTACCAATTATAAGGCGTATAAATCCGTCCAATCTGTGTCATCAGTGTTCTGTTTTACACTTTTTCAAAATATGTATCTCCATCCTCCGGATCATAATGCTCGTTGATCCAGAATATGGTGTAAAGATCTTCGTCGCCGGTATTGGTAATATTGTGTGTGTACCATATAGGCATATCTACAAATGAAGGTTGTTCGCCGTCCAATTCAAAACTTAATACTTCTTCTGTTCCGATCTTGCGTAATTCAATCCGTGCCTTTCCTTTAATTACCGCAAAACGTTCTGCTTTCCGGGTATGAAAATGATTTCCACGGGTGATACCGGGTACTGTCGTGGAAAAACTTACTTGACCTCCACTGTTCAACTTAACCGTTTCCACAAAACTTCCTCTTTCGTCCGAATGCTTTGTTAAATGAAACGGGAAAAAGCTCTTATGATCAATATAACACAAAAATGTGTTGAAAAGGTTTTTTTTGAACTCATCATCCAGATCCGGGATTATTCCTTTTTCAAAATAATTTGCTTTGTATGATTCCAATAATTTTAAGATTGCTGAAACCTTATTCACGGAGGTATGTGGAACCCGGTATTGAATTATTGGTGATACCGGAATCGTCCCGGAGGACTCTCCGCGGATACTTTCATCTGTGCTATTCCGTCTCTTGTTTATTTGACCCCAGATCTCATTAACCAACTCTCCTACATAGATCAACTTAACTTCTGCATCTACATCTACATGGGGTTGTTCGCCATGGGTCAATTGATGACAAAAAGTAGCAATGAAAGAATTATAGTACGGATGTCCGAAGGGACCAAAGACATTAGGAATGATCAATCCCGTAAATGGCGCATTATTCCGCTTTGCCCAATCTTCCAAAAGTTTTCTCCCGTCAAATTTTGATTTCCCATACAGATTGTCCCGTTTTTCCTGAGTGGACGAGGAGAACAGAATGTGGGGCGTTGACTGAGTGCTCTCGCAAGCATCGATAAGTTTGTTTACTAATAAAATATTGGTGTCATAAATCACTTGCGGATCATTATGCCGATTCATTGCAGCGAGGTGGACTATCACATCACATTCTTGCACGAAGCCTGTTAGGATTTCCACATCTTGAAAGAACTCATCTTTAAATGGAACTCGTTCTACTCCTTCCTGCAATCCAAGGAAGTTATAGAGGTGTGTTCCTACGAAGCCTGATTGCCCTGTTATTCCTATTTTCATATTAATTGTTTTTTGAACACGGATGAGGCGGATTTTACGGATTCCCACGGATTATTTCTTTCCAAAACTTTTTCTGTCATTTGTAAATATTTTTCTTTTGAATTCTGGTTTCTTTCCAAAGTTCAATAGCAAGCCAACTTCTATTTCAGTCGCTTTAAGATAGTTAATAAGCTGAAATTCATTTTCTTCAACCAGCGTTTCGGCAGCCTTATTT
>WFZU01000229.1 GCA_015489405.1 Bacteroidales bacterium | reverse complement strand
TATTTCTTTTCGTTAGGATGAAGTGCCGGAAGGACAAAACGCCATATCTCAAAAATAATATAGGGCATCGCCAAAACCAAGCCTGCGATGAAGGAGATATACAAGTGCGTCATAAACTGCCCGGAAAGCTCAATATTCTGCAATACCAAATTGAGTTTTTTGAAACAGAGCGCATCCGAAGAAATCAGATGCCCCAGCTTGCACAATAGCCGGTTGGTGATAAAATTCGTTTGCAAAGGTGCCAAGATGACCGAGTCAAAAATTATCTTCTTTGCCAAAAAAGCGAGAATCGAAAAAATCAATACGGCTGCCGCCGAACGGAAAATATGTCCCCGCAGCACTTCAAGATGTTCCCAAAAACCCATTTCCGCTTCCTGCGGAGGAGGCGGGGCTTTTTTTGTAGTCTGGTGTTCTGCCAATGTTCCGGATTTAAACGGTCAAACGCAATTTTTGATATACAACGGAAAAAGAGAAAAAACTACTCTTTTTTATCTTTCTCCTTGTCTTTTTCATCACCCTCATTCAAACCCTTTTTGAATTCGTTGATGCCTTGTCCCATTCCTTTCATCAGTTCGGGAATTTTTTTCCCGCCGAACATCAAAAGAATGACCACTATGATAATGCCCACTTGCCAAGGACCGATTACCCCGAGAATTATATTTGCTGTCATAATCTTTTTTTTTGCAAAAATAAGGATTTTTTCAGTACAAGAAATTTTTATTTTACTTTTAATAAGGGTTTCGCTCCAAATGAAACTCTTATAAAAAAAATTTATCCACACATCTACAATATAGTGTACTTTTGCACCCATAATGAAGATAGCACAATACATTACAAATACGGAGAAGAGAAAAAAATTAAGAGGTATGTACTCTACAAAAGCCGGACTGTATTTTCTGTCCTTATGCTGTTTTCTGTCTTTTGTGATGACTTCCTGCCACGGGAAGAGGTCTCCGGGAGCGGTAATAAAACCCGTTTTACCCGCCTTGGAAAATTCGATATTGTATCTTCAAACCATAGAGGAAAAGGGCTTAAAGACAATAGACTCCACAGTCGTAAAAGAAGGCAAATCCTGGCTTATACCTCTCGAAGCACCGGACTATTATGTCGTTGGCAACCAAGAAGATAAGGTTTTTGTAGTCCTTGGTCCCGGCGATACACTGACCCTTGCCTCTGAGCGCCGGCATTTCAGCGAGGATTATCAGATCCGGGGGTCTGAGGATTCGCGTTTTCTGCAAGCATTTGTTACCTATGTCCACCAAGAAGACCGCTTGCGGGATTCCTTGGTAAAATTGCGGGATAGCTCGGAAGGCAAAACCAATTATTATGAGATAAAAAGACGTATCGATTCCAGCCTTCAGGCTCTTTTTGAAAAACGGCGCACATACGTCAAAAATCAGATTTCCACACATCCGTACTCACTTGCCAATTTGATTATCATCAACAAAAAATTCGGCATCCGCCGGGTCCTGGATGAGCAAGATGACTTTTCATACTACCACCGCTTGGACACGGCTTTGTACGCACGCTATCCGGACAATCGTTGGGTACAAGATTTTCACGACAAAGTCCGGAAACTCCGGCTCAGGAGGTTTGACGAATACAACGAAGATCAACGTTTGCAGCCCGGCAAAGTAGCACCTAATATCGTATTGTGGGATACTGCCGACATACGCCATTCGGTCAAGCATTATGCCTACCACCGCCAAGCGGTATTGCTCTATTTCTGGGCAAGCTGGGATGAAAAATCCATATATTCTAATGAGCGATTGAAAGCCCGCTACCGCAAGCTTTTTGTGGCAAACAATATTCCCATTATGGCGGTTTCCTTGGACAAAAGCAAGAAAGTATGGAAACTGACCCTGCAAAGACAACAATTACCTTGGCTGAACGTAAGCGATCTGCAAGGGCTGGATTCGGAGGTCATCAAAGCCTACAATCTCTCCCGCAAACGTATTCCTCAATTTTATTTTGTTGATGAGCGGCGGCGTATCGTGTTCCGTTCACAAGATGTGGACTCGACTATGTCGAAAATCAAAGAATGGGTTACCAAAAGAGAAAATCATGCTTCCGAATAAAAAAACCTATTTTGTTTCCGACTGCCATTTCGGCTTACATCCGCTCGAAAAGAGCCGCGAACGGGAAAAGTTATTTATCCGGTGGCTGGATAGCATTGCGGCGGATGCCGGAGAAATCTATATTTTGGGCGATTTGTTTGAGTTTTGGTTTGAATACCGTTATGTGATTCCCAAGGGCTTCGCCCGTTTGTTCGGAAAATTGGCAGAAATCACAGACCGGGGCATTCCCGTATATTTTTTCCGGGGCAATCACGATATCTGGGCTTTTGATTATTTGGAAAAAGAATTGGGCATAACGATTTTGGACAAACCTCTACGAAAAACGATTCACAACAAAGTCTTTTTGCTGGGGCACGGAGACGGTTTGGGTAAGGGAGACAGGGCTTATAAATGGCTGAAAAGAATCTTTTCCTCCCCCTTCAACCAGTTTCTTTTTCGCTGGCTGCATCCGGACATCGGCTCACGGATGGGGCACTATTTTTCGCTCCGGAGCAAACAAAAACACGACAAAAGAGGCATCGAAAAAGTCAATGATATCGGATTGCGAAGGCTGGAAAATTTCTGCCGTGAGGAACTACTCAAAGACCGGGAGATTGATTATTTTGTCTTTGGACACGTCCACAAACCGGCAATCGTCCCCATTGGCGAAAAAGCGAAATATATTTCATTGGGCGACTGGATACGGCATTTTTCCTATGCTGTTTTTGATGGGGAAAAAATTGAATTAAAGCATTTTCACGCTTAATCCCCGGACAAGAACGTCTTGGAGACCTGACATTCTACACAAACCCCTTATCCCGGGTGAAAAACGGGAAATATTATTCTTTGCTCTATCTCAAATAATCATCCCCCTGCTACAAGTAGGGGAAAAAATGATTTGAACGAAAAAAAATATTTTCCGGCTAATATCTAATTTATTCAAATAAGTTTGCTTAACTTTGCACCGATAGAAATGGTTCAGTATGAGAATGAATAACAGACAATACAATATTCGGGAGAAAGAGTTTATAGAGGCAAATACAAACTTAACATTCCTATCCCCCATTTAGGATTTTAACCTTAATATAGACAAAAAAACTGACAAATTTTGGGGTTTTGTCGGGATATAATACAGTTAGGCAAAATATTAAAAAAACAGAAACCCATGATACTATACGGAACAAGTCTGATTAAGAAAATTAGGTATGAATTTGATAGTGCAACAAATCGAATTTGGATAGCTGTTCCATTTATTGGTGATTGGACTGCTGTAAAGAAAATTATGGGCACGAAATGGATCAGTAATAATGATCTTGACATGAAAATTATTACTGACATACGAAATGATGATTTCATTAATCCAGAGACGATTAAACAATTTTTACATAAGGCAGAAGTAAAAACACTTCCAGGACTACATGCAAAAATTTACATAATTGATAATTCTGTATTCATTACTTCTGCAAATTTAACTGGAACAGCATTTTCAAAGAGATATGAAATTTGTGAGTATTTCACAATCAACGATGAACATGATATCTTAAAAGTGTTCAACAAATGGTGGAGTAAATCAATAAATGTTGACATTGATTGGCAACCAATTAATAATAGAAATTCAAGACGGTCTGACAATGATGCCGGAAATACAACTGGTCTTAAAAAACTCTGGGATTTACCTGAAAGTTCAGTAAAAGTTCGAAATTTTAAAGACTATCAAGATAGTATTGTTCTCTACAATCATTTTTTAAAAATATATTTTAGTGATAAGGAAAGACTTTTACCAGAACTTTCTAAATACCATGAAATAGACGCATTCCTGAATTATCTATATC